>NZ_WIWK01000009.1:0-93297 GCF_009600165.1 Pseudomonas sp. FSL R10-0399 | reverse complement strand
TGATTGATGGCCTGAAGAATTTTCATCCCGGTTACGCCAGTAATGTCGCTGATGACATTGGCCAACTGGATATTCATTTGGCTCAAGGCTTTCTGCATGCGATTGATCGTTTTGGCCTGATCAGCGACTTTATTGGCGCGCTGACGCACCAGCGAACGCATCGAGCAGACTTCGTCTGCAGGGCGAAAAGCCCCGCTCAACAAACCATGGGTCATGAGCTGCCAGATCCATTGGCAGTCCAAGACATCAGACTTGCGCCCCGAGGTCTGGCGCGTCGCCCGGGAATTGACCAGGTACACCTCAAATCCTCGTGCATCCAGTACTTCAAAAAGAGGGATCCAGTAAACGCCTGTGGCTTCCATCGCCACGACTTTGATTTGCAATGAAGCAAGCCAGTCGGCCAATGCGATCAGGTCATCGGTAAAGGTCAGAAATTTTCGAACAGGAGGGTCGGCTCGATCAGGATTGACCGCAACCCAATGCTCACGACTGCCAACATCAATGCCGGCACAGTCGTGATGGATGATCTCAAAGCGTTTTTGGTTCTTGCGCGCCATGACAATTCCTCGCAGGATTGAAAAGCGCGCGCGGGGGAACACGGTGGCGAAAGGGTTCACTCTCTTATACGAGGTCACGGCATGCCGTGCCTTCAGCGACTCTACGCCGATACCGTGCGGATCACTCTCCTACTCGGGTGCGGATACACCAGTGCTAGCGACGAACTCTGTCCCCGCGCGCGCTCTTCAACTCTAGACCCAGTTTGCTGCGCGACAGCGCGGCGTCGAAGACGGGGCGGCCCCTCCTACACAGGGAATGTAAGGGATTAATCTTCCGGGCTGTCGTCCAGGCGCCAGTAACCGACGGCTTTAACGAATTCATCGTTGAGGCCGTGGGTGTCCAGCAAGATGCGGCGCACTTTGCGTGACAGCGCGCTTTCAGTCGCGACCCAGGTGTACAGCTCGCCTGCTGGAATCTTCAGGCGTTCGACGGTGCTCAGCAGGTCTTCTGCTGGCGCATCGCGGTGCACCCAAATCACTTCAACCGATGCAGCGCTGTTCAGCGGCTGTTGTTCTTGGGCGTTTTCAATTTCAACCACCACCAGCGCACGGCGATTGGCCGGTAGCTCTTCGAGACGGCGGGCAATGGCCGGCAGGGCGGTTTCGTCGCCGATCAGCAGGTAGCTGTCGAAGATATCCGGCACGATCATCGAGCCGCGTGGGCCGCCGATGTGCAGGAACTGGCCCGGTTGGGCTTGCGCGGCCCAGGTGGAGGCAGGGCCGTCGCCGTGCAAGACAAAATCCAGATCCAGCTCAAGCGCGTCCAGGTCGTAGCGGCGCGGGGTGTAGTCGCGCATGGGCGGCATGACTTTGTTTTTGATCCCGCCGCTCAGTTCTACGTTCTCCAGAGCGCTTTGTTCTTCGGCGGTCTGCGGGAAAAACAGCTTTACGTGGTCGTCGCTGCCCAGACTGATAAAACCGGCCAACTCGGGGCCGCCCACCGTGATGCGGCGCATGCGCGGGGTCAGGTCGACCACGCGCAGCACCTCCAACTTGCGACGTTTGATTTCATGCATGACGCGGTGAATGGTTTGGGGGTTAGCGGTATTCATTCAGCGTTCTCCTGCGCAGGCTGGGCAGTAACAGGGCCATCGACGATGGCTTTGGCGGTGTTGTTGAGCAGGTCGCGTACCCGGGCAATTTCTGCCGGGTTCCAGCGGCCGTGGTGCATCTGCAAGGCATGGCGCAGGTTGTGCACCGCCTCGTGAATTTCGGCAGGCCGGTCATGGCCGCGCAGCGAGCGCTTGCTGACGTCGATGCGCATGCGCACCCCGTCCAGCGCAATGGCTTGATCGAGCAGGGACTGGCGACCGGCGTCGGTCACGCTGTAGCGTTTTTTCCCGCCTTCGGCGTCGCCTTCAATCAGCTCGCTCTCTTCCAGAAAGGTCAGGGTCGGGTAGATCACGCCCGGGCTCGGGCTGTAGGCGCCATCGAACATGCCTTCGATCTGGCGGATCAGGTCGTAGCCATGGCAAGGCTGCTCGGCCACCAGGGCCAGCAGCAGTAATTTCAGATCGCCGGGGGCAAATACCCGCGGGCCTCGGCCGCCGCGTTGACCGGCACGTTTTTCAAAACCGTCTTGACCGACATTGTGTTCACGGTGATGGGGGTGGTGGTGCTCTCTCATTGTCTTCGTCCTCTGTGTGTGCGAAGCAACTTAAGATATATCTTAAGATTGTGCAAATAGAATTGACGAACGGTAATTGTTCTCATCTTGGTGGGGAGTAGGACAGATGAAAATGGGGCCGCTACGCTGCCCATCGCAGCCTTCGGCAGCGGCTACAGGTTTTTACAGGCGCGCAAAGTGACGGGATAGAGCCCTTGCTCAGGGTAAATACGCCCTAGGTAGGGGAATGACTGTGCACCAACCCTGTGCAATACTCGCCGCCGATCTCAGTAGGGCATTTCCCTTTTGAACGTCCGACCCACGAGGTTAGAGGCCTTTGTAAGGGGAGTCAGGCAACCGGCCGGGCTCTTGGAACGCTCTAGTGATGCACATCCAATAACAATTATGAGGTTGTACTTTTATGCCAGTCGGCAACCACCAGCCCCACGGTGAAACCGCGCAGGGCGGCCCGCTCAAACGCGAACTGGGCGAACGCCATATCCGCTTGATGGCGCTTGGCGCCTGTATCGGCGTAGGCCTGTTCCTGGGCTCGGCCAAAGCGATCGAAATGGCCGGTCCGGCCATCATGCTGTCTTACATCCTGGGTGGCCTGGCCATTCTGGTGATCATGCGTGCACTGGGCGAAATGGCCGTGCACAACCCGGTAGCCGGCTCTTTCAGCCGCTATGCGCAAGACTACCTCGGCCCATTGGCGGGCTTTTTGACCGGCTGGAACTACTGGTTCCTGTGGCTGGTGACGTGCGTTGCCGAAATCACCGCCGTGGCGGTGTACATGGGCATCTGGTTTCCGGATGTACCGCGCTGGATCTGGGCCCTCGCGGCACTGCTGAGCATGGGTTCGATCAACCTGATCGCGGTTAAGGCGTTCGGTGAGTTCGAGTTCTGGTTTGCCTTGATCAAGATCGTCACCATCATCGCGATGGTGATCGGCGGCATCGGCATCATTGCCTTCGGTTTCGGCAATGACGGCGTAGCGCTGGGCATCTCCAACCTCTGGACCCAGGGCGGCTTTATGCCGAACGGGATTCAGGGCGTGCTGATGTCGCTGCAAATGGTGATGTTTGCCTACCTGGGCGTCGAAATGATCGGCCTGACCGCCGGTGAAGCCCGCAACCCGCAAAAGACCATCCCTAGCGCGATTGGCTCGGTGTTCTGGCGCATTCTGCTGTTCTACGTGGGCGCACTGTTCGTCATCCTGTCGATCTACCCGTGGAACGAAATCGGCACCCAAGGCAGCCCGTTCGTCATGACGTTCGAGCGCCTGGGCATCAAAACCGCAGCCGGCATCATTAACTTTGTGGTGATCACCGCGGCGTTGTCTTCTTGCAATGGCGGCATTTTCAGCACCGGCCGCATGCTTTACAGCCTGGCGCAAAACGGTCAGGCCCCGGCCAACTTCGCCACCACCTCGCAAAACGGCGTACCGCGCAACGCGCTGCTGCTGTCGATTGCCATGTTGCTGCTGGGCGTGGTGCTCAACTACCTGGCGCCAGAGAAGGTGTTTGTGTGGGTGACGGCGATTGCGACCTTCGGTGCGATCTGGACCTGGTTGATGATCTTGCTGGCGCAACTGCGTTTCCGCAAAAACCTCAGCCGTGAAGAGGCGGCCGCACTCAAGTACCGCATGTGGCTGTACCCTTACAGCTCGTTTGCGGCACTGGCGTTCCTGCTGATGGTGGTCGGGCTGATGGCCTACTTTGAAGAAACCCGCGTGGCCCTGTTTGTAGGCCCGGCGTTCCTGATCTTGCTGACGGTGTTGTTCTACGTGTTCAAGCTGTCGCCAAAAGATCAGACCGCAGTGGCTTCTTCTGCTCATTAAGGTCTGCTTAAAACGCTGCCTGTAAAAGCGAGCACGCCTCGCGATCTTTTAAAGACCAAAAGATCGCGAGGTACACGTCATGCCTTAGGCGGCATCCCCAGCCGCTTGTTCCAGTCCAGCCACTGGGCCAGCACGGCCATCAGGCCTACGCCCATCAGGGCGCTGAACACCTGCACTGCCCAGCCGTCGCCGCCCAGCGCATTGAACATGTCTGCCAGCGGGGCGAGGATCACGCCCAGGCAGAACACTTCCAGCGAATAACGACCCATGCGGCAGACTTGCCGGACGAGCCACTGGTTCAGCCATTCGCCGTGGGGCACGATTTTGGCCACCACATACACCAAGGCCAGAAAGTGCAGTAAGCGCAGAGGGGACAAGTTGGTCTTGCTGATGGGGTACACCCACTCGCCCAACGCCACGGGCATGACTGCGTCGTGCAGGTGCGGCCATTTCCATGACACCGCCACCAACCCGGTGACCAGCAGGTAAACCACCGCGCCCAGAAACAACGGTTGCTGGCTTAACGGTCGATGATCCACCGCAGGGTTGTCCTGGCCATACAGCGCCAGCGCGCCGCCGAGAATAAACAGGAACTGCCAGGCAATCGGGTTGAAAAACCACACGCCGCCTTCTTGTGAGGCGAAGTTCCAGTACGGCGCTATCAAGTACAGCGCCAGCGAAACACCCACCACGTAGCGCGCCTTGCGCAGCAGCATCGGCAGGACCAGCGGCAAGCCAATCAGCAGCACGATGTACAGCGGCAGCGGGTCCATCAGGTTGGGTTTAAAGCGCAGCAGCAACTCATCGGTGAGCGCCTGCTGCGGGTTGCTCAAGAAGTACTGCAAGCCCATTTCTTGCACCAGATCACGGGTTTCAACGTGGCTGTTGGCAAAAAAGACGATGCCCATCAACACGGCAAGCAAGAAGATATGCACCACATACAGCACCCAGGCGCGGCGCCAGATCTTTACGCTGGCGATCAACAAGCCATCACGCCGGGCAATCTTGCCGTAGGCCAGCACGGCGGCATAACCGGCCAGAAATACAAAAATCTCCGCCGCATCACTGAAACCGAAATTACGCACGGTCAGTTCAGCCAGCGGGTTGTGCGGGATGTGGTCCCAAAAAATAAAGATCAGCGCCAGCCCGCGAAAAAAATCGATGCGGTGGTCGCGTCCGTTAATCATCACGGCAAATTCTCAAACAGAAGTTAATAAAGACTGACGCGCGTAACAGAAATTGCACGCCGCACATCGGCGGCGCGCAGGGTGAGGCTATTGGGCGATAAATGCAAAGTGTGGGTATTACTGATTGTCACGGCCGCTCAGTTTTATTCGTCGAGGATGATCGACGGTTGTTTTTTATTCAGGAGGGTTTGCGTGAGTTTGACCAGCACTTCTTCGAGTTCAGCGCGGGCTTTGAGTTGCAACGCGTAGTAATCCTCATCGAGCATCGGCGCTTTGGTAAACACCTTTTGCTCATCCACCCCCAGCTTTTGCGCCAGGGCTTTCAAGTCATGAGTCAGCGATTGAAGGGCATCGCTGTCGCCTTCGGCCTGCTTTTCGGCCCACTGTTCCTGCAGATCCTGCAACTGATCGATGTCTTTGATGCGCTGTAAGTGCGGCTCACGCTCAGCCTCAATCTCTGCGCCGTAGTGCTCAGTCAGGTAATCCACCCAGGGCTCTTCCTCGAGCATTTTTTTCGGCAGGTAGCCGGGGATTTTTTCCTGGTTAATGACCAGGTTAAAGGCCTCTTCAATTTGCGCGGGAGTGATTTTCGCCAGGGTGCGAAACTTCATATGCGAAGGCTGCCAAGGCAGTTCGAGGCGGTCGCCGAGGTCGACCTGATAGATCAGCTGTACTTCAAGCGGATCAGGCTTGAGTTCTGCGATCTGTCCCGGTGAGAGCCGAGCTTCCTCGCGGGCTGTGTTGTAGGCGCTGGTCTGGAGGTCGATTTGGGTTTGGGCAATGTCATCCAGTTGCAGCAGGCGTGTGCGCCCCTTGATCAACTTCAGCAGTTCGGTCTCTTTGGCGACGCCTTGCAGTAGACCGATCTCATGCAGCAGCACCTTGTAGCCAAATCGGCTGAATACCGTCTGGACGCGGTCAATGCAGGTTTGATGCTCAACCGCGCCGCCAAAAAATTCGTGCCTGAGCGAAGTGTCTTCAGCGGCCGCCGCGATGACACGCCACACTCGTTGGGTTAGTTGTTCGCGTGCAAAGCGGAAGTCCGGTGATTCCGACAGGTCATGAATCACCCTGAAAAAATCCCGATTGCCGGGCTCGGCCTGCACGGCTGACCAGAGTTCGAGTTGGTCCAGGCGTTGCTCGGAATGCTGCGTGTTATCCAGCCAGACGTCTGCCGGATGTGGCTCAGCGCCTCGCGCATGCACGCGCGCTTCAAAGCGCAAACCCAGTTGTTCTCGGTAAGCCAACACTGCTTCAAGCGTGGCGGCGGGCAGGGGGTTGCCATGAACATAGGTGCTGCGCAAGCGTTCTCGAGACAACTGGAAATAACTCTGCGGTAAAGCGGTCAGGTTGTTCTCGCGAAGATCAAGATTCGTCAGTTCCTGCAGCGTTTCGATGCCCGAGGGCCATGTGCTGAGGCGAGTGTTTCTGAGGTTCAGTTGCTGCAATTGATTCATGTGGGTGAAGTCGGGCACTTCACCCAGTGGGTTGTTGTTAAGGTCCAGCACGTTCAGTTGGGTCATTTCGCTGAGTTTTCCGGCCTCTTCAACGGACAGGGTAATACTGTTGCCGCCCAGGTTCAGATGGGTCAATGAGGCCAAATCGAAAATGCTTGAAGGTATTTCCAGCAAGTGCGTTGAGTTCAGTGTGAGTGATGTCAAACCGGAGAATTGCCTCAGAAGTCCATTGATGTCGGGTTGCAGGTAAAAGTTCTTGAACTGCAGTTGTTTGACATGGCTGAAGTCTGCGGTGAGCTCGGGGAACGTCCCGAGATGGATTCCTTCTATGTTCAGCGTTTCACCCAGTGACGTTTCAATACCGGCCAGGGGCTGAGTGATTCTTCGTTGCCAGCATTTGATCAACTTGTTGATGACCCGTTGTTTATCTACGGGGTTCACCAGGCGTACATGGTGGGGGCTGACCTGAGCCAGTTCCGGCGGTTTGGCTTTCCAGTTTTCGAGGTCTTTGACCAGCGTTCGAAACTCTGTCTTCAAGGCCTCAAGGCGCTGCAAGCCTTCGCGACTGTAGAGGTCTTCAAGCCCCAAAAACTCTTCAACCGCCTCGGCTGTATGGGTTGGGTACAACTCGGTTATCAGGCTTCTGACTCGTCGCGGGCTTGATCTGAAGCACGCGAACGGTGACCGGGCGCAGCGCGCAGCAGCCGGCTGAGGGAATGAATCGACGGGGCGTCCTCTTGCCAGTCGCATGGGTGATGGGTCTTGGCCACGGGGTATTTGCAGTACATCGCGCAGGGCGCTGCGGCTCATGGGCGCGCGCTGCGCAAGCGCTGCCTTGAGGGCCGGGCCCTGAGCCGGATGGGGAAACCCCAACGTTCGGCGTTGCGCATCGGGCAGGGCATGCAACACGCTGGCATAGAGGTCATCCAGGCCATGCAGGCTAAGGTGGTTGGCGTCGTAGGTTTGATACTGGCTGCCTTCCTTGACCAGCACTTTACGGATCGGTGCATCGGCTGCGCCCACATGGTCGAGCAACGGGCCTGAAAACTCGCCGTCACGCACTTCGATGCGCACGTCTTTCGACCAGCCCGGCATGTCCGCAAGGCTGTGCAAAAGCAGCTTTTGCGTGTCGGCATTGTTCAGGTATTCAAGGTAAAGGCCTTCAAAGGCCCGGGTCAGGCGCAGCTCCTGAGCGTAAAGGTTAGCTTCCTGGGCAATGCGCACGGGCACCCGTATTTGCTTGTCGAGTACTTCAAACTCGGCTTGCGTGGCAGAGGCCAACAGCTCATCGACGACCGGGCCGGGGAGGGTGGGGAAGCGCTTGAGCAATTGCCGCGCAGCAGGGGAGTCGGGCATGGGCGGCGACGTGTAGCGCGACGCAAAGAGTTTGTCAGTCCGTTGCCTGGCTCGCCGGGTCAGGCGTTTGTGCAAGGCTTCGGCCTTTTCCGTCAAGCTGCTGCAAATCTCACCCTGCTCAGTACTGAGCCCCACCAGCGCGGTTACTTCTTCGGGAGCCAAGGATTCGAGCACGACTTTCAACATCTCACCTCGGCGCAACTGGCTGTCGAGGACTTGGATGATGGGCAGTTTTTTGGTCAGGTTATTGCCGTACTCGCTGATGGTTTTACCCTGGATATCAATAAAACGCAGGGCTTTGGTGGGAGGCCACATATCCTCCTCAACGAGTAGTTGGAGCTGAATCTGTGGGTCGGCCGTTCGATCTCCCGCCTGCATCCGCTGGATAAAACGTTGCAAGTCCTGGTCGATGGCCAAGCGTGTGATGCTGTCATTGAGCAGTGCCGGAGGCGGGCTTTGGTCGACGTGCACCTGACGCAGTTCAGCGTCGTCGACATCGCAAGCATGCAGCATCTGTTCAACCGTTTCACTGTCGACGGTGCTAAGGGTGGGGTGCAAGCGCCTGAACATGGTGTTTTCATCCCAGTCGGCAAGCTCTTCTGCCGCGTGTTTCCAGGCACCATGGTTGTTATGCGACAGTTCGGGCCCGTAGGTTGTTGGCTCCGTTGGATGAAGCAGTCGATACGTCTGTTTGCCGGTTTTTTCGACGCTGTAGTGCTTGTCTTCCAGTTTCAGGTAATAGCGGCTCATGTGGTAATACAGGCCCTTCGCATCGGGTTTAAGCGCCGGGGGCAGGCTGATGTCATGTTCGAAGGGGGTGATATCGGGTTTCCAAAGCTTGGTTTGGCCCTCTTCTTGGCTAAAGACCGCCAGTTCCTCAATCAGCGGGACAGGTTTTATCGGTAACGGGCGGGCGAAATCCGAGGCTAATTTGCCGATTGCCGCGGCAGTGGCCAGATTGATCAGCACGCCTTTGGTGTAGGCCCAGGCGAGGTCCTTGTCATCTTGCTCCCAGGCCTCAATGCCGTGGTAAACGTCGTTCATGATCTGCGCTGCAAATACAACGGCCATGACCTCGCCCAGTCCCGGCACAAAGAATGCGGCAACGTTCAGCACGTTCAGGCTGACGTCCAGGTAGTGCTCCAGGCGCTCCACTAAGGCGATGCGATTGATGTCATCGGTCGGCACAGCGAGGAACCGCGCATCCGCCATCATTTGCAGGGTCTTGTAGGTAGATAAATGCTCAAAAAGATTGCCGGAGACAGGCTGTTGGGTCATGCCCAACGGGTCTCTGCCGCCTTTTGCAAAACGGTTATTAAAACGTTTGGTCAGTGCAAGTTTCTGTGATTGAGGGGCCAGGTGAATAAAGAACTCACGGTAAGTGGCATCCTGCAATTTAATCATCAAGTCGGCGTGGGCGGCTCTTAAGTTGTCGTACTCTTTTAAACAACTGATCGGGTCGCCGGGGATATAAACAATACAGCGTTGTTCTTGTTCAAGCGGGTCGCCGTGAAAAAGAATCATGGATGAGAACTGCACCTCATCCAGTTTCATATAGTTGCAAGTAATGGGCAGGCTGCCATACAAGGCCCGTTCATCTCCCGCACCAAAGCGCATTAAAGTGGCGTGGGTCTCGGGCTTGATATGTTTATTCATCAAGGCCACATCGGCCTGCAATAACAGCGTGCTGCGCTCATGGGCGCTAAAGACAGAGGCGATCGCGAGTTTGTCCCGGGCCTGCGGCGGGCTGACAATGGCGGCCAGATGTTCCTGGTAACGTTTGCCGATATCCAGTTCCCGGCATAAATGGGCGAAGGCTACGGGGTCAATCTCAAGCAATTTTGACGCCGGGTCGCTGGAGCGGGTGGACTTGTAATCCCAGAGATGTGAGCCTCTCGGAATGCCGCCTTTTTCAGCTTGTTCAGGCAAAAAGTTGTGCAGGGCGGCCTGCAAGAGCGTCTGCGTGGTCCGGCTCTCAATCTCCTTTGTGTAGGTATTGAGCGTCGTGAGAGTGATCACGTTTTTCCTGACATCACAGTCAATTCCGAACGCTTTCAGCAAGGCGTCCTGCAACAGGGGTTCGGCAAAGGCTTCGACACTGCTGATGTCGTCCAGGTACTGGCGAAGATTGATCAGGTTAGTACGAGACAGTGCCTGATGTTCGCGAAGACCTTGTTGCTGTTCAGCACTCAGAAGGTTGTAACCGGGCACGGGTGGATAGGCTTGATTGTGCAGGGCTGGAAGCAATGAAGCATGAAAGTTGTTGATCGCTGGTTGGGCCTTGGCTTTGATCAGGTCGTGATGAATGCCCAAGTCTTTTAAATCAGGTGGTTTTAATGATGTATTGGTTAACGGAACAGTCGACATGAGTTATATCCGCAGTAGGGAACGTCATGCCAGTCTAGGAATAATGTTGCGGCTATTAATAGGTTAAATAACTGATGGTGCGGGCGGTCAGTTAAACAAGTATTTAAAAGTGGTTGTTAACTATGTAATACCTTATTGCTTTGCCGTTGTGTTGGGGCTTTTCCCGAACATCAAAACGGATGATGTTCGGGAAGAGGCTTATGCTCACGCAGCGGCGATCACGTCAGGTTCAAAACTGTCCGCCCGGGCCATTTGCCACATGCGCGAATAGAATTCGCCATTGGCCTCACCGGTCAGCAGTTCGCCGGGTTTGAGGAACACGTGCAACTGCGAGAACAGCTTGATTTCTGTGCGCGAGATGCGTCGTACCAAATGCTTGGCATTCAGTTGTGCGGGGTGCTCAAGGCCCGCCGCCGCAAGCATTTCGGCCAGCGCCTTGAGGGTGTTGGTGTGGAACTGGAACACCCGCTGAGCTTTGTCGGGCACCACCAGGGCGCGCTGGCGCAGCGGGTCTTGGGTGGCAACACCGGTCGGGCATTTGTTGGTGTGGCAGCTCTGCGACTGGATGCAGCCAATCGCGAACATAAAGCCCCGTGCCGAGTTGGCCCAGTCGGCGCCAATGGCCAGCACGCTGGCAATATCGTAGGCGCTGACGATTTTGCCGCTGGCCCCGAGCTTGATCTTGTCGCGCAAGTTGAGGCCGACCAGGGTGTTGTGCACAAACAGCAGGCCTTCGCGCATCGGTGCGCCGATGTGGTCGGTGAACTCTACGGGGGCGGCGCCGGTACCGCCTTCCTTGCCGTCAATCACGATGAAGTCAGGCAGGATGCCGGTTTCGAGCATGGCCTTGCAGATCCCCATGAACTCCCATGGGTGGCCCAGACAGAACTTGAAGCCCACGGGTTTGCCGCCCGACAACTCACGCAGTTGCGCGATGAAGTGCATCATTTCGATGGGCGTTGAAAAAGCGCTGTGGCGTGACGGCGAGATGCAGTCTTCGCCCATGGGCACGCCACGGGTTTCGGCAATTTCCGGGGTGACCTTGTGCTTGGGTAAAATGCCGCCGTGGCCCGGTTTGGCGCCTTGGCTCATTTTGATTTCGATCATGCGCACTTGCGGGGTTTGCGCCTGGGCGGCAAAGCGCTCCGGGTCGAAGCGGCCATCCGAAGTGCGGCAGCCAAAGTAGCCGCTGCCCAGTTCCCAGGTCAGGTCGCCGCCGTTTTCGCGGTGGTAAGCGCTGATGCTGCCTTCGCCGGTGTCATGGGCAAAGTTGCCGAGTTTGGCGCCTTTGTTCAGGGCGCGAATCGCATTGGCGCTCAACGAGCCAAAGCTCATGGCTGAGATATTAAAAATCGAGGCTGAATACGGCTGGGTGCACTGCGGGCCGCCGATGGTGATGCGAAAGCTGCTGGGGTCGGTCAATGGCGCGGGGCGCATGGAGTGGCCGATAAATTCAAAGCCCGGTTCGTACACATCAATCAGCGTGCCGAACGGTTTGTCAGCCGTTTCATTCTTGGCCCGCGAATACACCAACGAGCGCTGCGCCCGTGAAAAGGGCAGCGCGTCACTGTCGGACTCCAACAGGTACTGACGGATTTCCGGGCGAATGGCTTCAACCAGATAACGAATATTGCCCAGAATCGGGTAGTTGCGACGCACTGCGTGGGGCCCCTGGAGCAAATCGAAAATGCCCAGCAGGCTCAGGGCCAACGTCACCGCAGTGAAGGGCCACAGCCACTCGTGATGCATAAAAGGAAGGCTGGCGAGGGTGAAAATGACACAGAAGGCAAAGAAGGCGTAACGGCTTAGTAACGACAGGCTCATACGGTTTTCCTTGGATTTGACGCTCAGGTCGGTCAGGCATTCTGCGCCTGTCGGTAAAGCCCGGACAAGGACTAAGGGCTCTGCGGCCGGGCTGAAGAGCCCTGAGTTTAGGTTGTCTGGGGAGCGCTCTGGTCCTTTTGAGCCTGCAAAAAGATCGAGAACAGCTCCGATTGCGACTTGATGCCCAGCTTTCGGTAGATGTGCTTCTTGTGAACTTTGACGGTTTCTACCGAGATATCCAGCTTGCGGGCGATCTCTTTGCTGGAGCAGCCGCTGAGCATCAAGCGGCCTACGTCCAGTTCGCGGGCGGTCAGGTGCGTGCCCCATTCGTCGTTGAGCTCTGGCGGCTCGGGCGTACTCACTTGCTTGAGTTCGTAGGGCAGACGCTGGCGCAGCAGGCTCAGCACCCAGGGCTGGATCAGCGACAGCAGGGCGATCTGTTCGCGGTCAAAACGCTGACGCGAGCCCAATGACAGGCACAAGGTACGGCCGTCGGGCTGGTGGCTGTTGAACTGGATTTCATCGGCCACCACGTTCAGGCGAAAGTAGCGCTGGTAGTACTCGGTGAGTTCGAAATGCTCCGGCGCCACTTCGGCCAGGCGCAGCAGGCCGGTGCGCGAGTGTTCGCGGCTGGCAATATAGAACGGGTCAAGCAGGTACAGACCGTTGAGGTAGTCCTGAAACAACTGGTCCGGGCTGCCGTCCTGCCCCGGGCACTCGGCGAACACCAGCGGTTTGTGCTCACTGCTGAACAGCAGCACCACCCAACTGTCAAACGGCACATAGTGCTCCAGCAGACGTACGAGTTGAGTCCAAAAGTTGGTCTGGTCCAGAGCGTCTATCATTTGCCCAACTGAACGGTGCCAGGCGATGTCTTCAAGCGACATGGTCATCAATCTACCCCTATCGGGTTACCCCCGCCGCGTGATTCCCTGGCAGGTTGTGGCTAAGCATACTGCGCCAACGAGAACACTTACAAAAGAACGGGAATACCCATGAAGGTCGAATTTGCTCAATTGGCAGGCCGTGACAACGGCACCGCCTACAACCTTGAACGGGCCCTTGCGTCCATTGCAGCGTGCGCGGCTGACACACAGTTGATCGTGTTTCCGGAAACGCACCTGATGGGTTTCCCCTCTGCCGAAACAGTAGCAGCGGTTGCCGAATCGATTGACGGCCCGACTGTGCAGGCCATTATTCAGGCCGCCAAAGCGCGCAATATTGCCGTGGTCATCGGCATGGCCGAAAACGACGACGGCAAATTCTACAACACCACGCTGATGATCACCCCCGAAGGCGTGGCCTTGCGTTATCGCAAGACCCACCTGTGGGCTTCGGACCGTGGAGTATTCAACGCTGGCGACCGCTACAGCACCTGCGTGTGGAACGGCGTGCGCGTCGGCCTGCTGATCTGCTACGACATCGAGTTCCCGGAGAGCGCCCGTGCACTGGCGCAACTGGGCACCGAACTGCTCATCGTCACCAACGGCAACATGGACCCGTACGGTCCGACGCACCGCACCTCAATCATGGCCCGCGCCCAGGAAAACCAGGCGTTCGCGCTGATGGTCAACCGGGTGGAAGAGGGCGATGGCGGGCTGCTATTTGCGGGCGGCAGCGCCTTGGTGGACCCATTCGGCACGCTGCTGTTTGAAGCAGGGCGTGAAGAAGGCCAATTCCGTGTAGAGCTGGATCTGGCGCAATTGAAAGCGGCTCGCAAGGACTACCGCTACCTGGACGACCAGCGCTTGAAATTACCGGGTGAGGTCATCGAGCGCGCTGACGGGACACGGGAGCTGTTGATCCCTGCGTAATTGGGACGCGGAGCGTCCAAGGCGACATTCCTGCGCTGTGCGCGGGAATGCTCGACCATAAAAAAAATCAGCTTCACCGACTTTCAGTTCTGCCATAAAACCAATAATCGCGCGGAGATTCACCCATGGCTCGTTTGCAACGCACCCTGTCGCTAGGGTCGGTGGTGCTGTTTGGCATCGCCTATATGACACCGATCATCGTGCTCGGCACGTTCGGCATTCTGGCGCAATCCACCGGCGGCATGGTGCCGGCCGCGTACCTGGCTGCCCTGGTGGCGATGTTCTTCACCGCCATGAGTTACGGGCGTATGGCTTCGGCCTTCCCGGTGGCCGGTTCCGCTTACACCTATGTGCGCAAGGCCATCAGCCCCAAGCTTGGCTTTATCGCCGGTTGGGCGGTGCTGCTCGACTACCTGTTCTTGCCCATGGCCATCTGGCTGATTGGTGCTGCGTACCTGCACTCGGCGTTCCCTGCGGTGCCGCAGTGGATTTGGGTCTTGGCCTTTATTGGCATCACCAGCCTGATCAACATCGTCGGCCTCAAGCTGGCCAACGGTGTCAACGCCTTGCTGATGCTGGTGCAAGCGCTGGTGCTGATCGCGTTTGTGGCGTTGTGTGTGCATTACATCGGCGGTGACGCCAGCAAGCCGTTGTGGACCATCGAACCGTTCTTCAATGGCCAGATGCAAATGCCGTTGATCATGAGCGGTGCGGCCATCGCCTGCTATTCGTTCCTGGGCTTTGATGCGGTGAGTACCCTCACTGAAGAAACCCGCGACGCACGTCGCACCATTCCACGGGCAATCATGCTGATCACCTTGATCGGCGGGCTGATCTTTGTTGGTGTGTCGTACTTCGTGCAGATCGCTCACCCGTCGTTCCAGTTCGCGGACGTCGACTCGGCGGCCTACGAGATCGCCCGCAACATTGGTGGCGACCTGTTTGTGTCGATCTTCATGATTGGTTTGATCGTTGGCCAATTTGCTTCGGGCCTGTCGGCCCAGGCCAGTGGTTCGCGCCTGCTGTTTGCGATGGGCCGTGACGGTGTATTGCCCAAGTCGTTCTTCGGCACCCTGCACGCCAAATACGGCACGCCGGTGAACAGCATTCTGCTGTGCGCTGTGGTTGCCTTGCTGGCGCTGAAACTGGACGTGACCACCTCGACATCGTTCATCAACTTCGGCGCGTTCCTGGCGTTCACCCTGGTGAACCTGTCGGTGATCTTCCACTACTGGATCGGCGGCAAAAACCGTGGTCTGCGTGAAGTTGTGCTGTTTCTGGTGTTCCCGACCATCGGCCTGCTGGCAGACCTGTGGCTGATGATCAGCCTTGACCATCTGGCTATCTACCTGGGCCTGACCTGGCTGGTGATTGGCTGTATCTACCTGGGCTTCCTGACCCGTGGCTTCACTAAACAACCGCCGGAAATGGACTTCCAGGAAGCGTCCTGATAAGCCTTGGGTCTAACCTTATTGCAATCGGTTCTCGTTTGGGTGTTTTTCTTGTGTTACTGTATAACGCATCAAAACCACCCAGACGCCCCGGAGGCTTTATGAGACCTGGTATCCATCCCGACTACCGCACCGTACTGTTTCACGACACCGCCGCTGACGTTTTCTTTCTGATTGGCTCCACGGTCGACACCGATCGCAGCCACACCCACAGCGACGGCAACACCTACCCTTACGTGGCCCTTGACGTGTCCAGCGCTTCCCACCCGGTATACACCGGCCAGCAGCGCAAGACCCAGTCCGAAGGCCGGATTGCCGGGTTCAACAAACGCTTCGCCACCTTTGGCTCAGGCAAAAAAGCCGAAGCGTAATCAGGCCAGCTGATTTACCTCAGGGCCGCTTCAGATAATGAGGCGGCCCTTTTTTATGGCTGCTATTTATGCGGGCCGTCTGTCGCTGGTCGACTTTTCGTACATCGGGTGTTGGTGCAAGAAGGGTAGGGTACTAAATCCATAGGCAGCACATCTTCAAGATGTAGAGGCCTTATCTCTATCTAGAGGTGAATCATGTTTAAAAACGGCATGCGGCCCATACATCCCGGAGAGATTCTCAAGGAGGAGTATCTGGATCCGCTTGGCCTGACAGCCGCTGCACTGGCGCGAGCCTTACGGGTTTCTGCACCGACAGTGAATGAAATTGTATTGATGCGTCGTGGCATTAGCGCGGATGTGGCGTTGCGCTTGGCTATCGCCTTGGACACGTCGGCGCAATTTTGGCTGAATCTGCAAACAGCTTACGACCTGCGCACCGCTGAAATTGCAAAAGGGGCGCAGATTGAAAGAGAGGTCGAGAAAGTAGTCCATTGCGCCTGACGAAAACAACACTGCAATCATTCAGTGAGCGGTCCAGTGTGTTGACTACAGCGCTCGACAATGCACTGGTTGTGGTCGACTTGAGACTCGTGTGATCCTTGCCGCCTTTGTGTTCAAGGCGTCTTTTTTCATGTCCAAAACCATCCGTATTGCTGCTGCTTTGTTGATCGAGCCCAATGGCCAGACCCTGCTCGTACGCAAGCGCGGCACACAGGCTTTCATGCAACCTGGCGGCAAGATTGATGCAGGCGAGAAGCCTGCCGAGGCCTTGGCCCGTGAGCTGCACGAGGAGCTTGGCCTGATAATTGAGCCCTCGGACGCCGTGTACCTGGGTAACTTTTCGGCGCCTGCGGTCAACGAGCCGGGATATACCGTGGAGGCCGATTTGTTCCAGGTCACCATCGACGAGCCGGTCAGCCCGGCCGCCGAGATTGAAGAGGTGCGCTGGATTGATCCGGCAACCGATGGCGACCTGATTCTGGCGCCCTTGACACGTGACTTGATCCTGCCGTTTTATCGCCAATCGCTGGCCTGATATCACACCCAAGGACTGCCCATGATTCCTGCTCATGACCTGCTGATTTTTGCTGCGGCCTGTTTGCTGATGGTGCTGACGCCAGGGCCGAACATGATTTACCTGATTTCACGTTCGATCTGTCAGGGGCGTAAAGCCGGGATCACTTCTCTGGTCGGGGTAGTGGCCGGTTTCTTCGTGCATATGTTTGCTGCGGCCGCGGGGCTGACAGCCGTTTTTCTGGCCGTGCCGATGGCTTATGAAGCGTTGAAGTGGGCAGGCGCGCTGTACCTGTTGTGGATGGCCTGGCAAGCTTTGAAACCTGGTGCGCGCTCGCCGTTCGAAGCGCGTGACCTGGCGCCGGACTCAACACCAAAGCTGATGCTGATGGGGTTTATGACCAGTGTGCTGAACCCCAAGGTGGCGATGTTTTACCTCTCGATATTCCCGCAATTCATCACCCCTGAGCATGGCTCGGTGTTTATCCAGAGCTTGGTGCTGGGCTTTACTCAAATCACGGTCAGCTTCAGCGTTAACCTGCTGATCGCTTTGTTTGCTTCTGGTATCGCCGTGTGGTTTGCGCGCAACCCCACGTGGCTGATCGCGCAACGTTTTGTGATGGGTTTTGTATTGGCGGGGCTGGCGATCAGGCTGCTGTTGGAACAACGTAAAACCGTTTGATTGGGACCCACCGTAATGGCTATTGAACTGCTTGATCCCTCCTACGCCAAGGCTTATCGCCAGTTGATGCTGGAGGCGTACTCGCTGCACCCTGAGGCCTTTGTGTCTGGTATTGCTGACCGTGAGAAATTGCCGCTGAGCTGGTGGGAAGGGCAATTGGATGACGAGTTAAGCGCCCTGTTTGGTGCTTTTATTGACGCGCAACTGGTGGGCATTGTCGGGTTGGCATTTGAGCCCTGGGAAGACGCGCAGCACAAGGCCACGTTGTTTGGCCTGTACGTACCCCACGCCTTTCGCGGCCAGGGAGTGGGCGAGCAACTGGTGCAGGCCGTGCTGTCGCTGGCCGAACAAGAACCTGATATCAAAGTGGTTGAATTGACCGTGAGTGCCAACAGCACGGCGGCGCTGGCACTGTATCGGCGTTGTGGGTTTGAGCAATCGGGGCTGGAAGACAGCGCGATTCGGGTTGGCGAAGACTATTACGACCGCGTGCATATGCGGCGTCTGACGACGCCGGAGGAATAATGGCAGGAGCGACGGGGCCGCCGCGTCTTCGACGCCGCGCTGTCGCGCATCAAACAGGACAGCGAGTATCTTCAGCATCCCCCAATCGGTTCCCTCTCCTTCGGGAGAGGGCTAGGGTGAGGGGGCTCTTAGATCAAGATCAAAAGATCGCGAGGCAAGCTCGCTCCTACAGCCGGTGGCGGTGCTTTATTTCACTGCGCTGACGCCATCCAGCGTCGAGAACGACGTGTCTTTTGCGGTCAGCAAGAAGTCGCGCATGTAGGGCGCATCCAGCATGTCGGTGCGCACGGCGGCATACAGCGTGGCGAACAAGCCTTTCTCACCCAGGCGCTTGGCCTGCACATAGCCCCGTGAGCTGTATTCATGCAGCGCCCAATGCGGCATCCCGCACACGCCTCGGCCACTGGCCACCAGCTGCATCATCATCACTGTCAGTTCAGAAGTCCGCACGTGTGCCGGTTCAATATCCGCAGGCTCCAGGAAGCGGGTGAAGATGTCGAGGCGGTCTCGCTCCACCGGGTAGGTAATGAGGATTTCTGTGCTCAGGTCTTCAGGCACGATAAACGGCTTGCTGGCCAGCGGATGTTGGTTGGCCACCGCCAACATGGCTTCGTAGGTAAACAGCGGCACGTAAGTCAGCCCGGCGATTTCTTGCGGGTCTGACGTCACCACCAGGTCCAGATCACCCCGTGCCAACGCTGGCAGAGGCGCGAAAGCAAAGCCCGACGCCAGGTCGAGTTCAACTTCAGGCCAGGCATCGCGGAACTGGTCGATGGTGGGCATCAGCCACTGGAAGCAACTATGGCATTCAATCGCCATGTGCAAGCGCCCGGCGGTGCCGCCCACCAGCCGCGTGATATCGCGTTCAGCCGCACGCAGCAATGGCAGCATGGCGTCAGCCAGTTGCAGCAGGCGCAACCCGCCGCTGGTGAAACGCACGGGTTTGGTCTTGCGCACAAAGAGCGGCATGCCCATGCGCTCTTCCAATTCTTTGAATTGATGAGACAGCGCAGATTGAGTCAGGTGCAAGCGCTCGGCCGCTTCAACCAGGCTGTCGGACTCGCGTAAAGCGTGCAGGGTTTTGAGGTGACGAATTTCCAGCACGGTGACTCCATGAGTAAACTTGATGATCAACACGAAAGCGTTGAGTTTGTCTCATGTTGCCGTGGGTGTCGATAAGACGCATCACTGACGGGGTGGAGCGGTACGCCGATCGGGTCCCCCGCTAGCGCCTGTACATCGTCCCCATGGTTTCTGATAAGTGGTAGGCCGGACTGTCATTTCTTACAGTAGGCAAGCCCCTTTGTGCATTGCTTAATCACTCTCAGCAGAGCCTGCCTCCGATTTATGTGCTGCCACCTCTACAAATAGCAGAGGTAAAGCCTACGGGGGTTAATTAAGCCGCCAATTGGGAATGTTAGTGATGGTTGGGAAAAAGTCGTCCGAAAAGCCCACTACAAAAAAAGACACAGACAAAAAGTCAGCTAACAAAGGAAAGAAGGCCACAAGCACGCCGCAAAAGTCTAAAAAAATCAAGACAAACGACACTGTCCAAGCGGCGCCCATTCCGGAACGCAGTGCTGTGGCTCGTGACGCGTTGCAAGCGTTCAACCAACAGCTCACCCGGCTAGGTTTTACCTCCGTGTTTGAGGTGGTTCGTCGTGGTCGTACCCAGGTTGTTGCTCACTTGCTGCAACAGCCCGCGCTGGGGTTGCAACATCACCAAGCAGTAGATTTTTATGAGCAAGCGCAAAGCCGGGCGGCCTCTCTGACGCGGCTCTATGCTCAATTGTGCGCGCGGAGCGAGCCTGCCATGCGAGGCTTGAGCAAGTTGGGTGTGCATTACAACCGTACCTTGATGCAGCGTTCACTCGGTGGTGGCGGCAACTATGAAGATTGGTTCGAGCCGGCCAGTGGCACTGAGTTTGCTCACCCTGACTCGGTAGGTTCGTTGTTTTCCCCGGCCAGTTATCTGACTGATCTGTATCGTGCCGCCAAGCCGCTGCACCCTGTTGCGCATGGCCTGCAGTTAGATAATCGGCGCCCTGATCTGGGCTCGCTGACCCTGAACGACGCCAATTTGCATGAAGAAATCTCGACGCTGGCTCTGACCCTGGAAGTGCTCGATGCCGGTGTAGAAGGTGATGCTGACGAATTACTGCGTACGACGGTTTATCCGATGAATCTGCCTTATAACCATGCCAGCGAAAGAATTTTTCAGGGGCTGGCAGCCCGTAAAAATAGCCCCGTGGATATTTGGTCGGTATTGGGGGATTTCGAGGGCGCGGCGTTAAACCGGGATCTTGAACTGTTGAGCTGGGCAACGAGAATGCCTGTTGCTTATGCGCGTGATGCGTTGGGAATGTCCCCGGAGTTAGTCAACATACTGACTGAACAGCGCAATACATCTGACGCAAGTGTGGCCAGATACTTTGGTCGCCCTAGTATTACTAGCATGCGTTTCGCATCGGATTTTCAAAAGGCCCTTAAACTGCCTGAAGACACTATTTTAGAGGGATTAGGGGCGGGGCCTTATTATGAGGATGAGACCACGCTGCTCTTGGAAAGTGACCCTGAACAACGACGTGAACCGATTACGATCATGGTGAGTAAGCAGGTCATTATTGTCCCACCTCAAACCTACGGTGCACGCTATATCAATGGCTGGGACGACGGTGATCCGGCCGCAGCCAAACCCTTCTATTGGTACGTCGGCGCAGCGCTCGGTCAGGAAGTGCCTGCGCCAATAAACAGCCCCTCAAACAGTGGTTTGTACAACCGTAATGGCCGTGCTTTCGAACGTCTCAATCGCCTGGTTCGGCTGCAGCGACATCTGAAGGTATTGTCGTTCGCAGAACTGGACTGGCTGATCAGTCAGGCCAACGAAGATATAACGGCTCACCCATTGACGCAGACGCTGCAGGCACTCGCAGTCTATATGCCACTGCGCAAGCACTATGGCATGACGGTGAATGGTTTTGCCGCCTGCCTGGGTGTGATCAACACCTTCCATGCCACGGGCACGTTATCGTTTTATCGTTCCCTGTTTGGTCAGGCTGACTTGATCGGGAAAATCAATATTTCCTTCAGTGGTACGTCTGAAACGCCAGACGCCACCTCTATGAAGGTGCGCGCAGCGCTGTGCCAAGGCCTGCAGATTGATGACGGTGCGCTTGTTTTGCTGGCGGGTTACTTGCCAGGTATTACCGGGGCGGTATTACCAGTGCTGCAGTTAGAGCACATCTCAGCGCTGTATCGGCTGGTTGCGATTCCACGATTATTTGGTCTGAGTGTGCTCGAGGCTTTGTATCTTTGGGACTTAATGGGCAGCCCCAATGCTATTGCTAAAGCGCTGGCTCAACCAAGGCCTGGCGCTGTTGCTCTCGGTGTCTTGATCCGCACGGGTTATCTGGTCGACTGGATGAGTGCCGAGCAATTGGAGCCCGCGTCATTGGTCGCGATGACAAGTAATCGCTATCCGGTGCAGCTCACTCATGAACTGAAATCCTTTATCGATAATATTTACAGCACGCTGACTGGTCGTGAAGTGGTCACGCCTGAGCGACGGTTTACAGAGGACGCGTCAATAAAGGCTCAACTGGCGCGCCATTTCGCAGCAGAGTTTGGCTTGAAGCCCAATGTCACAGCGACCCTGCTGATGTGGGTCGACGCCGTCGCCGGGATGATGAACCCAAATTTGTTGGAATATGACCTATTAAATTTTTGGGCTGATATCCAGGCATTTTGCCAAGACAGTAAATTCAGTACTGACAAAATAGTTCAGTACGCCTGTTTGGCGAGGCAGTTCGCCCAAGTCTGCTATTGGGCTCAGTTGGGCGAGCAGGACTTGGCGCTCCTGATGCCCAGCGTTGAGCCGGTCAGGCCTTCGGTGCTGACAGGCCAAGACACGATGCCCACGTTAACGCTTAGTTTTCTGCTGCTGTTGTCGCGCTATCGTCGCTGGCAACTGCAATTGATTCGTCCGGTGGCCGAAGCGCGTGAATTCCTGAAGCGCGCGGCCGAGGGGGACCCGGATTTAACGGTCGACGGCGCCGCGCAATTGCTCAGCGACCTGCACGGTTGGCAACTGGCACAAACCAGGGCGCTGATGGGCGAACACATTCCGTGCAGTTTTGCAGCGTTATTGCCCTTGCTGCGTCGTATGCAATTGAGCACAAAACTCAATGTATCGCCCACCAATCTTTCCCTGATTGAGACATTGACTGGCTCAGGCACATCACAGCCAACCCTTGAACACATTGCCGACTTGATCATCGCTGCAGCGCATGGTTAACACGGGAGAAACAGCATGAACGAGACTTTGTTAGCTGGCCTGAACGAATCCCGGCGCGATGCTTTGGTGGCGTATTACATCCAGCGTGTGATTCCTGATCGTGGTCTTGGTGAGTTGGCTGAAAAAATTGTCAGCGCAGATGATCTTTATGAGTACCTGCTGCTGGATACGCAAGTGTCCGGTCTTATCAAGACCAGTCGTATTGCCGAAGCGGTGGCCAGTGTCCAGTTGTATTTACACCGTTGCCAGGAACAGTTGGAGCCTGATACTGATGCGCAGGCCATGCAAGAGGCTTCACGCCACAACGGCTATTTCAGCCGTTGGAACGCCTATAACAAACGCTACGCCAACTGGGCCGGATTACAGCGGTTATTACATTACCCCGCCAGCTATATTGACCCTGAATTGCGCTACAACAAAACCCAGTTGTTTGTAGAGCTGGAGTCAGCGATCAATCAGGGCCGTGTTACCGAAGAACGCGTTGAACAGGCGTTTACGCAATACGTGAGCGGCCTGCGCAATGTGCTGGATATTCGTTATGACAGTGGGTATCAGGTTGAACCGGCTGGAAAGCAGGGGGCCGCGTATTTTTGCGGCAGCATTCCCGGTACGACCGGGGAGTATTACTGGCGACGTGTGGATGCAACCGATTACGGTGAAGACTCTAGAGTGCGCAATGCCGGAGCATGGACAGAATGGCTGAAGATTGATGCGCCATTACAACCATTGCCGGACACTGTACCGTCGATTGTATATTTTGATAGTCGCCTGCATGTGCTGTGTGTACATGAATATGCGAGCAGGAGCGAACTTACCGATACAGGCGACGCTCTTGAAACTCAACTAATCAATATTCGGGAGCTGCAAGTCGCGACCTTGCTTCCCAGCGGGCAATGGAAGTTGCGTAACTACCCACTCACCAATAACGCCCTCGGCGTTTTTGCGGTTGAATTGCGTGATGTCAGGCCAGGTGTGGCGCCGTCGTTGGGTGTTTTTTTTGATGTTCCCAAGGGGGTTGATGTTGCTCGCTACAATAAAACATTACAACCGGTTGAGTCGTTAGGTGTAATGGATAACTTGGGGTTTATACATGAGCTTGTACAAGAACCCTATAGCCATATCTTCCCGGTGCGGCAGCCAATTAGTTATACGGCCGCCACGGAGGCAACCGAATATAAAGTGGAGAGTAATTTTTATCGTGATTATTTTGATAATAAAATAGGGGTGGGGTTTAAGGTTTCTGATTTACTGTTTTCCAAGTCTTCAGATGGTAAGCTTTCAATTTCTATGAGTTTGTTGGCAAGTTATCCGTATGCCGTTAAATATGCTATTGAGATTTTTTATTCTGGTAGTAGCGTTTTCGATTTTGTGTTTTTTGAAGGTAGAAATCATAACGCAGGGGTTACGTTTCTCACTGATGTTGTGTTTGATGATTTTGCGATGGATAGGTTGTTTCGCGTAGAGCTGGATCTCGATACCAAGTCGTTCTATGTTGAGTTGTCACGAGTGAATGATAGTGCCCCGGCAACGTTTAAAAACATCGTCCCCAATGAGAACCTGTGGATCTCAACTTCCCGCCTGAACACAGGCCGTACTCAAATGTTGTACACCATGCCCGGTCAACATAAGGAGTTCACCTTAACAACACTCGCCGGTCCGTTAATGGAACAAAAAATGCTCGATGGCGTGGACGCGCTGTTGTCATGGGACCTGCAGCAGCTTTTGATCGATCCAGATGATGACGCTGGCAACTCGATTACGCGCCCACTCACTTTTATTGGGGGCGTAGGGCTCTACACATGGGAAGTGTTCTTTCATGCCCCACTGCTGATTGCCAACCGACTGTTGTCAGAACAGCGTTTCGATGAGGCCGAGCGTTGGTTTAAGCGCATCTTCGATCCGGCAGGTTATCGCGATGCCGATGGCAACTTGCAGATGAACGGTACGCAGCCGCGCTACTGGAATGTGCGCCCGTTGCAGGAAGACATCGCCTGGAACCCTTCGTCCCCAACTGACACCGATGATCCAGATGTCATCGCTGCCGCTGACCCTATGCACTACAAGCTGGCCGTTTACCTGCGCACATTGGAACTGCTGTCCGCACGCGGCGACCACTTGTATCGCCAGCAAACCCGCGACAGCCTCAGTGAGGCCCGCATGTGGTACGTGCAAGCCCTGCAAATGCTCGGCCCGCGCCCGACGCTGCCGTTAGCTCTGGCGTGGGACGCACCGACACTGAACGAGGCCAGCAGTGCTGACAATCTTCGATTACTGCAGTTGGAACAAATGGTCGAGCAGCAATTACCGCATCTGGCCCCTGCATCCGTGCCGCAGATTACAGTGGTCAACGGGCCGTTTCGGGCCCCGGTTGATGCAGCTGTGCTGGCTTACTGGGATCGTTTTGAAGGGCGGCTTTACAACCTGCGCCATAACCTGTCCATCGACGGGCATCCGCTGTCACTGAAACTATTCGAGTTACCCACTGATCCGCGCGCGCTGCAAATGGCACGGCTGGCGGGGGACGGTGCAGGTAGCCAAGAGGCGCAAGTTACACCACTGCTGTGGCCGCAACGCTTTCCAGTGATAGTGGAGCGTGCTCGTGCTGGCGTACAACAGGTCATCCAGTTCGGTGCCAACCTGCAAAGTGTCCTCGAGCGCCGCGACGCCGATGCGTTAAGTGTTATGCAGCAAACTCAGCAGGGCGGGCTGCTGGCCATTTTGCGTGAAGTACATCGTGCCAATCTGGCCTCGCTCGACCAGACCCTGGAGGGGATGAAGAAAAGCCAGGCCAGCCATTTGGCCCGTCAGCAGCATTACGAGGCGCTGTACCAGGAAAATATCTCCTCGCGAGAGCAGCAGTCCATGGACTTGCGCAGCGACGCAGGCTATATCGACAGCGCTGCAGGAGTATTGCGGCTAGTGGGTGGAGGATTGAATACGCTCCCAACAATGGCCATGGCGGGGGGTGGTATTGGTTTTGCTATGGGCGGGGCGGGATGGGGCAAGTTAGGCAGCGTCGTTGATGCTTCCAGCGACGCGCTTAGAATTACGGCCAACATAATGGAAGGCATCGCCGGGAAAATAGATATATCCGAGCAATACCGCCGCAGGCGTCAAGACTGGGATTTGCAGCGTGATCAGGCGCGGCGTGAAGTGGAACAACTCACGGACCAGATCGCGGCCTTGAACCAACAAAAAAACATGACCCTTAAACAGCAACAGCAGACGGAACTGGAACAGGCCTACAGTGCTGCGGTACTGGAAGTAATGACCACCCGCTTCACCGGTCAAGCTCTGTTTAATTGGCAGGCTGCGCGGTTGGCCACGCTTTACTACCAGCTTTACGACTCGGTATCGGCACTGTGTACTCAGGCGCAAGCCAGCCTGCGCTGGGAAACGAGTGATTTACGCAACTATCTGCGCCCAGGTAACTGGAACGATCTGTATCAGGGGTTGCTGGCCGGGGAGAGTCTTCTTCTGAGTTTGCAACAGATGGAGAACGCGTACCTGCAGTGGGATCGTCGGGCATTGGAGGTGCGCAAAACGGTCTCGTTGCTGTCGCTGTCCCCGAGTCTGATTACAGACATTCAAACAGCATTGACGCAAAAGGCTTCTACGCTCGCACGCCGTGATGAAGAACCGTCCAAGGTGACTGTGACGTTGAAAGATGAGGGGCTGATCCTGACCTTTGATCTCAAAGGCATGAATATCGCGAACGATTATCCGGACAGGCTCGGGGCGAAGCGTTTGCTCAAGGCGTTGAGTGTCTCGCTACCCGCACTTCTGGGGCCGTATCAAGACGTGCAAGCTTTATTGAGTTACTCGGGCAATGAACCGATAGCGGACGGTTGTACGGCGGTGGCGATTTCCCATGGTCTGAATGACAACGGCCTGTTCCAGTTGGATTTCAACGATGGTAAGTATTTGCCGTTTGAAGGCATACCGGTGAAAGACGCGGCGTTTTCTCTGATGTTTCCGAACGCTGCTGAGCAGGCCAATACCCCCAACCAGCAGGCCATGTTAATGAGCTTGAATGACATTATTTTGCATATCAATTACACCATTCGTTAAACGTGCCCCGAGAGGCCAGGTGAGTATCACCTGGCAATCTTGTCGACATGTATATCGAGTTTTTTCAGGCGATACCAAAAGCTGCGCTCTGAAATCCCGATCAATTGTGCGGCCGCCGCCTGAACGCCTTGGGCCTGTTGCAAGGCGGCCAGGATGTAGGCCTTTTCAACCTCGGCCAGGGCGGCTTCCAGATCAGGCGGGACGCAGACTTCAGGGGTTAGCAAACTGCTGCTCTGCAGCGGCTGGGCACTGAACAGGTAAGGCGGTAAATCGCTGTCTTCGATGGTGCTGCTCTGGGCCACGATGGTGGCGCGTTCAACGCAGTTTTGCAGTTCGCGAATGTTCCCTGGCCAGTTGTATTGCGTCATTGCTTGCAAGGCGCTCGGGCTAAAACCGCTGATCCGTTTACCTGCGGTTGCACCCAGGTTGTGGGCAAAGTGCCGCGCCAGCGGGCCGATGTCTTCAACGCGTTCGCGCAAGGCGGGCAGCGGGATCGGGAAGACGTTCAGGCGGTAGTACAAGTCTTCGCGAAACTCTTTGTTGGCCACGGCTTCCAGCAGGTTTTTGTTGGTGGCGGCAATCACCCGCACGTCTACTTTACGTTCCCGCGGGTCGCCTACGGGTTCAATCACCCGTTCTTGCAACGCGCGCAAAATCTTGGCCTGCAAAGCCAGCGGCATGTCGCCTACTTCGTCGAGAAACAACGTGCCTTTGTCGGCCTGCATAAAGCGCCCGACGCGATCGGCCACCGCGCCCGTAAAAGCGCCTTTGCGATGGCCAAACATCTCGCTTTCCAGCAGCCCTTCAGGAATGGCCGCACAGTTGACCGCGACAAAGGGTTTGTCTGCCCGGCTGCCATGCCGATGGATGGCGCGGGCGACCATTTCTTTGCCGGTGCCGCTTTCGCCGGTCAGCAAGATGGTGGCGCTGCTGTCGCGCACCGAGTCGATGGCTTGCAGGACTCGACGAAAACTCGGGCTCTCACCCACCAGGCTGTCTATGTGCTGGTGTTCGTCGAGTTCGGCGCGCATGCGCGCGTTGTCGCGCACGATGTCGCGAAACTGCAGGGCTTTGCTGACGGTGATGTCGAGCTCGTCGATGTCGAAGGGTTTAGCGATGTAGTCGTAGGCACCGTTACGCATCGACTGTACGGCGTTTTTCACCGTGCTGTAGGCGGTCATCACGATCACCGGCAGTTGCGGGTAGCGCACTTTGACCTCGGCCAATAACTGCGGGCCGTCCATGCCGGGCATGCGCCAGTCGCTGATCACCAGGTCAATGTCTTCCTGCTCAAGAATGGCCAAGGCTTGCAGGCCGTTGCCAGCGGTGAACACGTGAACATCGTTCTGGGTCAGCGCCGAGCTGAGCAGGTCACAGAGTTTCGGCTCATCGTCGACTACCAATACGTTATGGCTCATGACTCATCCCCTCCGTGGGCCGGAATATACAAGTTGAAGGTGGTGCCAGCGTCTTTTTCGCTGAGGCATTCAACACGGCCGTCATGGTTTTCCAGGATCGAAAAGACTTTGGGCAAGCCCAAGCCGGTGCCCGAAGCTTTGGTGGTAACAAATGGGGTGAAAATGCGTTCGATCATGTCGGCTTCAATACCTTGGCCCGTATCGATAATGCTCAAGACGGTATCGCCGTTGTCGTCCTGCGCAATGCGCAAGGTCAGGTAGCCACCGTCAGGCATGGCGTCGATGGCATTGATGATTAAATTCAGGCACGCCTGTTTCAACTGCCGGGCATCGGCATACAGGGTCGCACCGGGGGCCTGATCGTCGATCTGGGCCTCGATGCTGTGGCTCTTCAGCTCGGGCTCGCAGAAGCCCAAGATGTCTTCGACCAATGGCCGCGCCAGTTGCTGCGAGCGCACAGGTGCGCTGGGTTTGGCGAAGTCGAGGAACTCGGTGATCAGTTCGTTGATGCGCGTGACTTCACTGACCACGTATTCCAGGTGGCGCTTGTCGGTCTCGCCCAGGTCGGCCCGGCGGTGCAGCAACTGGGTGGCGGTTTTAATGATGCCCAGCGGGTTGCGGATTTCGTGTGCCAGGCCCATGGCCACTTCGCCCAGGGCATGCAGGCGGTCACGCCGACGCAATTGGCCTTCGAGGTGTTGTAACTCGCCCAGGCGCGCAGTCATGTGGTTGAAGGTGCTGCTCAACTCGGCCAGTTCATCGTGTCCCGACACTGCGACGCGCTGGTTGTAATCCCCCGCCGTCACTGCGCGTACGCCTTCGGACAAAGCCCGTAGCGGGCGTGTCAGGCGTTCTGACACCAGCCAGCCGACGGTCAGTGACAGCAGCGAGCCGAGCAGAAAAATCAGCGTAAACAGGTTGGTCTGATTGACCAGCCCGACGAGGCTGGAGTGGCGCAGCAGGCCGCTGTAGATCACCCCTTGCAACTCGCCGTTGTCGTTAAGGATGGGCCAGTACAGACCGCTGTAGCGGCTGGTGAATTGCTCGCTGGGGAGCTTGGTCTCGCGCAGCGTCTTCTCGATGCTGTGGGAGAGCATGGGTTTGTGTTCATCAAAATGCTGGCTGGAGAAAATCTCGGCGAAGCCATTGGCATTGGACAGGTACAGGCGCAGGTCGAGGGAATGCACATCGGCCACGCTGGTCAGGAAGCTGCTGTCCATGAAGGTCGCCACCAGCAGTTGGTAGTCCTCGCCGTCTTGGGAGGTCGGAAACGTCGACACCACCGTGCCGGTCGGCACGCCGCCGACATTGATGGTCTGCAAGACGGCGTTGGGGGCCAGGCTGATCTGGTCGACGATGTTGTCGCTGGCGGTGCTGAACACCACTTTATGGTCGCTGCTGCGAATCAGTGCCACCACATCAATGCCCATCGCGTCGGCAATGTCGGCGGTGAGTTTGTCGTGGCGAATGGCTTTGTTGGAAGACGGCGGGTGGGTGTATTGCTGGAACAACTTGGCGACGCGGGCGTTGTCCTGAAGGATCTCGCTGATTTCGTCTTTGACGATTTTGGTCGACTCCTGCAGCCAGACCCGCACGTTGCTGTCGAAAATCTGCGACAGGGTGGTGGCGGCCAGTTCTGCGGCAATCATGGTCGGTACGACGCTGACCAGCCAAAAAGCCAGGACCAATTTGCGCTGCACCGTCCAGCGCGACACTTTGAATGGCTGAGGTTTGCGCGAAGATTCAGGCGTGATGGGCATTATGTCTCGCTTATCGCGGCAGCCAGAGCAGGGTCATGGCGGTCAGGGCGGATGAACAGTTTGACCAGTTTGAGCACGCCATTGATCAAGCGGTTGCGATGGCGAAAGAACAGCGTGTTGTTCTGAAACGTGCAACCAAGGCGAATCTTGCTGGCATAGCCTGCCTGACCACATTCGTATAAGGCAATGTTGTTGCGAATACAGTAGTCGACATTCACCACCCAACTCCTGAAATACAAGTTGTACTCGCGGCTGAGTGCCAGGTCATGCCCAAAAAACTTGTCGATCAACCGATGCTCGTCGATCAGCACCAGGTTGAAGGCGACCAGGTGGTCGTCGACCCAATACAGCACGCACAGCGCCCGGTCACCCAGTTGCTCGAGAATACCGGTGAAATAGGCGGGCGGTAAGCGTTCAAATTGCAAATCACTGCGTTCGAGGGTGGCTTCGTAGAGGCGCATGACCTCGGGCAAGACGTCGTCGATATTGTTGCGCCATTGCACTCGCGGTTCTGGCGCCCGCAGCTTGCGGCGCATGTCTTTGCGCGTCGATTTACCCAGAGAGCCGAGGTAGCTGTCGACCGAGCGATAGGGCACCGGGAGCATGGCGCTGGGCAGGCTGGGCATGGATTGAAAACCCGCCGCCTTGCAGCTGTGCGCCCAGTCATTGTCGTGGCTGGGCACGTCTTTGACGGCAATCAGGCCGATGCCCAGTTGGGCGGCGTCGCTGTGGGCCAGCTTAAGGAGTCGGGCGAGCAGGGCGGGGCGTTCGGAGGCGGCAATGTGGCTGGCCGTGCCCGCGCTGCATTGTTCTGTCACCGGCGAACCGATGGCGTACAGGTGTAAGTGCATCAACCCGGGCATCACGCGATTCAATTGCTCGGTAAAGCGTTTACCGATGCCTTGAACCGTGGTGTCAAGCCGATAGCTGGTGGTGAATGCGGTGGCCGCTGCAATCAAGGTCGAGCCTTCGAACAGCGTCAGGTAACGCCATTCGAAGCCCTCGATGCCGGCTTTTTCGACCGCCATGATGTAGTCCCAATCCTCCAGAGCACCTGGAAAACAGTCATTCCAGGCCTCGCGCTCGATGGCCTGGAGTGATGAAAAGGCGTGGGCAGTAATCATGAGGCGTCCTTGGGGTCAGGCTTGTTGCAAATACTCAATCGGTTGCGTTGTCACGTTGCTGTTCTTTTTTACGAAGGCGGCACTCAACTCGATCACGCGGCGGTATTGCAGGTCGACGGTGATCATGTGGTAGCAGTTGTCGAGCAACACTTTGGTTACCTGGCCGCCCAAGTGGCGCTCCACGTAATCGGCGTTCCAGCGGCTGGTGATGTCGTCTTCGATGGAGTGCAGCACCAGTGCAGGCGTGGTGATCGACGGCATGCGTTTTTTCACCACAGCGTTCATCCGGTGCAGTTCGCGCACGGTCACGCCTTCCATCGTCAACAACCCGGCATTGCTGCTTTCGCCGGCTTTCATCTGGCGCTCGACAATCGCCCGCAAGCGCTCGTTCTTGATGCCGTAAGGCGGCTTTTCTTCAAAGCTGCACAGGTGCACACCGCCCGGAATCGCCATCAGCAGCGGGGTCAAAAACGCCAGCTTGTTGATGCTCCAGCCGTCGTAACGCAAGGTGGTGGAATACATCAGCAAACCGGCGACCTGGCCGGGGTGCTCGGAGGCCACGTACATCGACATTACGGCGCCCATCGACAAGCCGCCGACGAACACCTGCTGGTGACGTTGGCGAATGCCGGCGAAGGTTTTGCGCACGCCTTCGTACCAGTCTTGCCAGCCGGTGGCTTGCAGGTCGCTGTTGTCACCGCAGTGCCCGGCCAGGGTCGGAACGTACACCGTGCACGTACCGTCTTTGGCCAGGCCCTGGGCCACCCGACGGAGTTCCGTCGGGGTGCCGGTGAGGCCGTGGATCAACAGGATCCCGACCTCACCTGTGCCGAGAACGAAACCGGCGTCGCCTTCGCCCAGATCGATCTCTGACGCGTTCACCGTTTCATCGCCCGGTGCAGCAGGCGGTCGAGCAGGGCCAGGCCCAGGTCGATTTCTTCGTAGCTGATTTCCAGCGACGGTGCCAGGGTGATGACGTTTTTGTAGTAGCCGCCCACGTCCAGAATCAGACCCAGACGCTTGCCGTCGATTTCGATGTCGCCCTTCATGCCTTCTTCAACCATGTAGTCCAGGGTTGCCTTGTCTGGCGTGAAGCCGTCCGGGCCGCAGATTTCGCAGCGCAGGGCCAGGCCCAGACCGTCGACATCGCCGATGATCGGGTAGCGTTTTTGCAGCTCTTGCAGGCCTTCCAGGAAGTATTTGCCCTTGGCCATGACCATCGCGCCGTAATCGACTTCGCTGGTCATTTTGAACATTTCCAGGCCCACGGCGGTGCCCAGCGGGTTGGAGGCGAAGGTGGAGTGAGTCGAACCTGGCGGGAATACCTTCGGGTTGATCAGCTCTTCACGGGCCCAGATGCCGCCCAGCGGGTTGAGGCCGTTGGTCAGCGCCTTGCCGAAGACGATCACGTCAGGTTTGACGTCAAAGTGTTCGATCGACCACAGCTTGCCGGTACGCCAGAAGCCCATCTGGATTTCGTCGACCACCATCAAGATGCCGTGCTGATCGAGCACTTGCTTGAGTTCGCGGTAGAAGTTCATCGGCGGAATCACGTAGCCGCCGGTGCCCTGGATCGGCTCGACGTAGAACGCTGCGTATTCGCTTTGACCGACTTTCGGGTCCCACACGCCGTTGTATTCAGTTTCGAACAGACGGGCGAATTGCTGTACGCAGTGGCTGCCGTATTCTTCTTTGGTCATGCCTTTAGGGCCGCGGAAGTGGTACGGGAACGGGATGAAGTTGGCACGCTCACCGAAGTGGCCGTAGCGGCGACGGTAGCGGTAGCTCGAGGTGATCGAGGACGCGCCCAGGGTACGGCCGTGGTAGCCGCCTTCGAAGGCGAACATCAGGCTTTTGCCGTTGCTGGCGTTACGCACCACTTTGAGGGAGTCTTCGATGGACTGCGAACCGCCGACGTTGAAGTGCACGCGACCGTCGAGGCCGAACTTGTTTTTGGCGTCGACTGCGATGCGTTCCGACAGCTCGATCTTGCCTTTGTGCAGGTATTGGCTGGCGATCTGCGGCAGGGTGTCGATCTGTTGTTTCAGCGCGTTGTTCAGGCGTGGGTTGGCGTAACCGAAGTTAACCGCCGAGTACCACATTTGCAGGTCAAGGTAGGCCTGGTCTTCGGTGTCCCAAACGTAGGAGCCTTCGCAGCGGCTGAAAATACGTGGTGGCTCGATGTAGTGAACGGTATCGCCATACGAGCAGTACTTGGCTTCTTTTTCCAGAAGAATCTGGTCTTCAGCGGTAGCGATTCGAATATCAGACATGATTGAAGAGTTCCTGCTGGTCACGAGAATAATGAGGGGCGTTAGCGGCGTTGCTTGGCAATTTGGCGAGCAAGGCCGGGAGTTCAGAGAAAGAGTCGAAGCGTGCGTACGGGATGCCGTTGCGCTCGCAGTGCTCGGCCAGGCTGTCTTTGGCAAACACGAAGTCGGCGGACGAGGCCACGCACATGTCGGAACGGCCATCGCCAATCACCAGCACGCGCTTGCCGCTGGGCGTGGACTTGCATTTGCAGTTGCCCGAGGCGGCGCGGCAGGCGTCGCTGGAGTAAGGGAAGTCAATGCGCCAGCTGTTCTGGTCAACCTGACGCAAGCGATTGGCGAGGATCGGCAGCAGGGTCACGTAATTGCGTGCCAGGATGCGCGCGATGCCTTGCTCGATGCCGTCGCTGACCACTTCCAGGGTGGCGCCGAGGCCGATGACGTGATCGACGAAGTCCGGGAAGTCCGGGTCAATCTCCACCGTATCGAAGTAAGCCAGCAATTCGGCTGGCGAGGCTTTGACCAGCGACAGCTGGCGGCTCAGGCATTCACGCGAACCGATTTCACCTTGCACCCATTGTTCTTCGATCGTCTCCCAGCTAGGGTCAGCGAAGCGTTGAAGAATGTTGTCGATGACGTCGGTGCGGGTAATGGTCCCGTCGAAATCACACACGATATGCCATTGCATCATCTGCATTGTCCTGTTGAGGAGAGGCGCTGTTTGCGCATGAACAGGCAATTGCATCGACTGTGCCAACTTGCCAAAGCCCAGCTGGCGCGGGCCTTGGAGGCGGGTGCGAGCAAATTGACGTTGTGGAGCTACAATTTTTGTAGCTCGCTACAAACAACATCAGTGCTTGCGTCGATCAGCCAAAAAAGCGATTGATGCGCGCATGAATTTCTATGGAACCCGTTTTATGAAAACGCCTTTGTCTGCTTTTGTGCTGTTCACTCTGCTAAGCGCCGGTGCGCACGCGGCCGATGGCCCGAGTGGTGAAGCAGGCGTAGGGGTGGGCTATCAGCCCTACGACCCGAGTGGCAGCCGCTACCAGACAGTGCCGTTGCCGTATTTCGATGTGGACTGGGGCGATTTCAGCCTGGACACCGACGACGGCCTGACTTGGAACGCGCTCAACGCCAATGGCTGGACGGCGGGGCCATTCATCAACTATTTGCCGGGGCGTAATGCCAACGGCTCGCTGCGCGGCTTGCGCGATGTGTCCGACATGGCGCAACTGGGCGGCTTTGTTCAATACAGCCCGGCTGACTTCTGGCGTTTATATGTGCAAGTGGGCCAGGCGGTGGGCGCCGCTGGCGGGCAGGGCGGGGTGTTGGGCCAGGTGGGCGGCGAGTTGGGTTATCCGCTGGGCTTCGGGATTATTGGCAGCAGCCAATTGTCAGCGCACTTTGCCGATGGCCGGCAGATGTCGACCTTCTTTGGGGTCAATGCCAGTGAGGCCCAGGCGTCGGGCATTGCGCGGTACAACGCCAGTGGCGGTTTCCAGAACGTCACCCTGACCCAGAACTTTGAATTCCCGCTGGCGCAGCATTGGTCGCTGGTGGCCAGCGCGAGCTGGATACGCCTGGTCGGCTCGGCGGCGGACAGCAGCATCGTCAAAGAAATAGGCGATGTGAACCAGGGCACGGTACAAACAGCGGTGAGCTACAAGTTCTAAACACCTGTAGTCGCTGACGAGGCACGAAGGCTGCGATGCGGGCCGCAGGACCGCCGTCTTGAGGTCGCTTCGCAACCTGTTGCAGCCCATCGCAGCCTTCGTGCCTCGGCAGCGACTACAGTCAGTGTTCTGGTTCACCATCGGCAAGTAAGGCAATGCCGACAATAATCACCGCCACGCCCGCCCAGTGCAGCAGGCTGATGTGTTCTCCCAGCCCCAGCCACGACCCCAGCAAAACCCCCACAAACACCAGCGAACTCAGCGGGAAGGCCAGCGACAGGCTGCTGCGCCGCAGAATCAGCATCCACACAAAAAAGGCCCCGATGTAGCAGGCAATCGCCACCCAAACACCCGGGTTGGTCATGACCGCTTGCAACCATTGCAGGGTGAAATCCATCTGGCCCAGTTGGTCGCCGCCGACTTTGGTAGCGATTTGCCCGCCGCTTTCGAGGATGATCAGCAGCGCCCACAGCACCACGGTGCCCAAGCGGCCATGCAGCCAGCCGTCGGTTGTTGTGTTCATCGGTTCAGTCTTTTCCACGCATTAGCTCCTTACGCTCCGGCGATGCAGACCAGCATCACGCCAAGGGTGATCACCAGGGTTCCCATCCAGCGCCGACGGCTGACGTGTTCACCCAAAAACACCTTGCCAGCGAACACCACGCCGCAATACGCCAGTGCGGCGGCAGGGAATAACAGGCTCAGCGGTGCGCGTGACAGCGCTTCGAGCCAGACAAAAAACTCGATGACATAGGCGCCGATCCCGGCCCACAGCAGGGGCGCGTTAAACACCTGGCCCCAGAACGCATTGAGGCGAAAACCGCCTTCGAGCTCAGGCAAACGGTCGAGGCCGACCTTGAAACACAATTGGCCGATGACATCGAGGACTATAGAAAACGCCACCAGCAAAATCACAATCAGCGTCACGGGAACAACTCCTCAAACAGCGCAATCAGCGCGTCGTTAGTGGTTGAGTTGCGCAAGAGGTCAGTGTCACTCCAGCGCTCCGGCGGCGGTTGATCGGACTTGGCCTCCCAGCGTTTGAGCACGTTGCTGTGCGGGGCTTTGGCAAACTCGCCGCACACATCAATGCCCAGCACACGCTTGCTCGCGGCCAGGGCGCGGATGGCGTGCAACAAGTGGCTCAAACGCATGCCGCCCTGGTCCCAATTGGTGGCCGCGTCTTCACTGGCCAGCACGTCTTTGTCGATGGTGATCCATATAGCCTCTGTCGGCAGGCCCTGAATCAATTGGTCGATAAAAGTTGGCCAATCCTGATCGGCCAAGTTGCGCCAGTGCAGGAGGTTTTCCCGTTGTTCATGGCCTGCCGCATCACCGATCCGCCCCCAGACTTTGGTGGGCGCGTGTTGCCAGGGGAAGAGCTGCAAGTCGCCCCGTTGTACGGCCCCGAGGTTGCCGCCCTTGAACTGCGGGTTCTCCAGGTCATCGCTGCACGGGCCGAGGGTGACGATGCGTTTGATATTCGGCAGTTTCAGTGCGCGATTGACCCACGACCCGCAATGACGGCGGGGTGCAAAGCGAACCCAGTCGGGGTGGTTATCGAAGTGGATCAGCGTCACCGGCTCGCTCAGATCAGCCAGCAGGGCCGGGGTGAGATGGTGATAGTCACCGGAGCCGACAAAGAAGATTTCCGGCGTGTTGGCACGGGGTTTTGGGCGTTGCTGCAGCTGTTTGACGAAACGCTGGTAATTGCGCTCGGTTGACCAGAGACGTAATTTCGGGCCCAAGGCCAATAAATCGAGGCGGGTTGCGCGGCCATCGGCCAATCGCTGCGCAATAGGCGCTTGAGCGGTCAGGCTGTGATCGAGATCGAGAATGTTCAATGTGATATTTACCCCATTCAATCGCCGCCGGACCAGGCCGGGCGGGCTTTTCAGGGTAAATGCAAGGTGCGTGCCCGCTTTGCAAATCTGCCGTCTGTAGGGGCGAGCTTGTCTCGCGATCTTTTGATCTTTTAAAAATCGCGAGAGAGGGGGGTCAGTGCAACCGTACCCAAACGCTCACCAGCACAGTGGCAGCCATCAGCCAGGCCACTGCTGCCAGCGCCAGCGAAGCTTCAAGACGCAATCGGTCGACCAGCACGTACAACGCGGCCAGGTAAACGAAGTAGGGGATGATCGACCACATGCCGAACACAATGGTGGTCTTCAGGTCGTCTACCGAGCGCCCTTTACCGACGATGTAGTGGGCGATCAAGGCGAAGGTCGGGAACAGCGGCACCAGCCCTGCAATGTAGTAGTTTTTGGTTTTGGCCAGGATCGCCAGGATGATGACGACCGCTGCCCCCAACGCCGCTTTAAGAATCAGATCCATCAGTGTGCGAGTCCGTATTTTTTAACTTTGTCGAATAACGTGGTTTTGGCCATGCCCAGTTCCTGGCTGGCTTGCGTCAAGTTGCCACCGCTGCGTTGCAAGGCATCACTGAGCAAGGTCCGTTCGAAGGCTTCGACGGCCTCGGAAAAGCCCAACCCTTGCGAGGCATTGCTGCCGGGCTTTTTAAACGCGGGCAGGCCCAGGGCAAAGCGCTCGGCCACGTTGCGCAGTTCGCGCACGTTACCCGGCCAATCATGGCTCATGAGGTTGGACAAGGTTTGATTGTCCAGCTCTGGTGCGGTGCGGTCGAAACGCAGGGACGACTGCTGGAGGAAATATTCGAACAGTTGCAGGATATCTTCGCGACGCTCACGCAAGGGCGGCAGTTCGAGGGTGACCACGTTCAAGCGGTAATACAGGTCGCTGCGAAATTGGCCGGCTTTGCCCAGTTGATCAAGGTCGGACTTGGTCGCGGCAATGACCCGGCAATCGACGTCGATGCTCTGGTTCGAGCCCAGACGTTCCAGGGTTCGCTCCTGCAACACCCGCAGCAATTTGATTTGCAGGTTGAGCGGCATGCTTTCAACTTCGTCGAGAAACAGTGTGCCGCCATTAGCGTGTTCGATTTTGCCAATCCGGCGTTTACCGGCGCCGGTAAAGGCATTGGCTTCGTGACCGAAGATTTCGCTTTCAAACAGGTTTTCCGGGAGCCCGCCGCAGTTGAGCGCGACAAATTGCTGGGGCTGGCGGCGGCTGAAGTCATGCAGGCAACGGGCGACCAGTTCTTTGCCGGTGCCGGTTTCGCCCTCAATCAGCACGTTGGCTGACGTATCGGCGACGTTGGCGATCAATTCGCGCAATTGCTGCATGGCCGGGGAGCGGCCGATGATGCGCCCCTCAAGCGAGTCGCGCTCGGCCAGTTGCCGGCGCAGCGACCACACTTCACGGGCCAGGCTGCGTTGCTCCAGCGCTCTGCGTGCGACATCGACCAGCCGTTCCGGGGAAAACGGCTTCTCCATAAAGTCATAGGCGCCGTCACGCATCGCACCCACGGCAATAGAGATATCGCCGTGCCCGGTAATCAACACCACCGGCAGGCTGCGATCGCGGGCCTTGAGGCGTTTGAGCAGCTCCAGGCCATCGATGCCCGGTAAGCGAATGTCACTGATGACGATGCCGGGGAAGTTATCACCCACCCGTTCCAGCGCCTGTTCGGCGCTGCTGACGCCTTCGCTGTGAATGTCTTCCAGCGCGAGCGCCTGTTGGCATCCCAAGAGTACGTGAGGGTCGTCTTCAACAATCAGGACGGTCAGCTCGTGGTTCATATCGGCTCGGCCTTAGCGGGTTGCACCAGCGGTAAAAGGAGGACAAACGCAACACCACCGGCCTGCGGAAACTCGACACTGAGGTTACCGCCCGCTGCTGCGGCGAGGCTGGCAGACAGCGTCAAGCCAAGGCCCAAGCCTTGTTCGCCGGGTTTGGTGGTGAAAAACGGTTCAAACAGATGCTTACGGTTTTCGAGGTCAATGCCGGGGCCGTTGTCGCGCACGCGCAGGCGGTATTTGCCGTCGATGTGTTCGCCCTCAAGCCACAGCTGCGGGGCTGTTGGCTGCTCTTGCAGGGCGTCGAGGGCGTTGCCGATCAAGTTGAGCAGGATCTGCTCAAGCCGGGTTTGATCGATCTTGAGGTCGGCATCGCTGAAGTGTCGTTGCAGTTCAATGCCGGAGCCTTCAAGACGGCTGGCGAGAAGTTGCAGCACGGCTTCGACCGCTTTGTTCAGGTTGGCCTGGCCATGATCGTCGCCGCGTCGGGCAAACGAGCGCAGGTTGGCGGTGATGCGGCCCATGCGATCGACCAGGTTATTAATGGTGCTGAGGTTGTTGGCCGCAACGGTCAGGTCGCCGCGCTCCAGAAAGCGCACGGTATTGCCGGACAGGGTGCGCAGGGCCGCCAGAGGCTGATTCAGTTCGTGGGCAATGCTGGTGGACATTTGGCCGATGGCCGCCAGTTTTCCGGCCTGCACCAGCTCGTCCTGGGCGCGGCGCAGGGTTTCTTCGGCCTGGCGCCGCTCGCGAATCTGGCCTTTGAGGCGTTCGTTGCTGGCGCGCAAGTGAGCGGTGCGCTCAGTGATTTTGCGTTCCAGCTGGCTATTGGCCTCTTGCAAGGCCTCGCGGGCTGCCAGCCGGGTGGCGATAACTTTGCGCCGTTCATTCCAGGCAATCAGCAGAAAGGCCAGTAGCGCAAACGCACCTGCCAGCAGCATGCCCTGGTTGGCAGCTTCACGGCGCAGGTCCTGCAAGGGCGTCAGCAGGGTGATGTCCCACGGCGTGTCGTTAAGCCTGCGGGTCTGTGCCAGATAGCTGACTTCTTTGTCGTCGGTCACCACTTCGCTGTTGGCGGTAAAGGTGACTTTTTCAACGCCGTCGCCCAGTCGCTCGCGCTCAAGGGGTTCGAGTTCGATCAGTGGCCACCAGTAGTACTGCAGGCTGCGGGCCAGCTTCTCTTTGATGTCTGCAGTCAGCGGGCGTACCGACTTGAGCCGCCGGCTTGGATCGCTGGACAGGATAATGATGCCGTTTTCATCGCTCACATAGGCTTCGAGGCGCGCGCGTTGCCAGCGTTCTTCCAGGGCTTCGAGACGCACTTTGATCACCGCGACGCCAATGATCTTGCCTTGTTCTTCCAGGCCATGGGCCAGGTAATAACCCGGCTCACCCGTGGTGCTGCCAATGCCATAGAAACGCCCGGGCTGGCCGCGTACCGCGTCCTGAAAATAGGCGCGGAAAGACAAGTCCTCGCCCAGGTAACTGTCGACATCCCGCCAGTTACTGGTGGCGACGACCCGGCCAGTGGTGTCGAGCACGTAGATGGCCCGGCTGCGGCTGCGGCGGTTCAAGCCTTCGAGGTATTGATTGACGGCGACCCGGTTTTGCACGCTCGGGTCAGCCAGTAATGAGGACACACTGGACTCCAGCTCTAGCAGGCTGGGCAGGTAAGTGTATTTGCTGAGTTCGCTTTCGACCGTGCGCGCGTGCAGTTCAAGCTGGCGCTCGCCGCTTTCGCTCAGAGTGGTGATGCCAAAATGTTCACTGATGCGGTAACCCGCATAACCTAACCCGATCATCATCAGGATAATCAGCGGCGGCAGCAGCAAGTGACGAAGCAGACGTGGTTTCACGGCAAGTGAGGGCGGGGCACCGCGATAAAGGTTGGGGTCGCATTTCATCACAGATGCCTTGGGTCAACCACTGCGCACTAATGTATTACGGACATGTAGTCGCTGCCGTAGGCTGCGATGGGCTGCATCGCAGCCCCGGCTCTATTGAAAGCGAAGGTCCTTCGGCCCTTATCGCAGCCTTCGGCAGCGACTACAGTGGTGCTATTTAGTGCTGCAGGATTTTGGCGAGGAAGTGCTGGGCACGCTCGGAACGGGCGCTTACATCACCGAAGAACTCTTCTTTCTCACAGTCTTCGACGATTTTGCCCTGGTCCATAAAGATCACCCGGTTGGCCACCTTGCGTGCAAAACCCATTTCGTGGGTTACGCACATCATGGTCATGCCTTCGTGGGCCAGTTGCACCATCACGTCGAGTACTTCGTTCACCATTTCCGGGTCGAGTGCCGAGGTCGGTTCGTCGAACAGCATGACGATCGGGTCCATGGCCAAGGCGCGGGCAATGGCGACACGCTGCTGCTGACCGCCAGACAACTGGCCAGGGTGCTTGTGAGCATGGGCCGACAAACCTACGCGCTCCAGCAGTTCGAGGCCTTTCTTGGTGGCTTCTTCCTTGCTGCGACCCAGTACCTTGACCTGCGCAATGGTCAGGTTTTCGGTGATGGTCATGTGCGGGAACAGTTCGAAATGCTGGAACACCATGCCAACGCGCGAACGCAGTTTTGGCAGGTTGGTCTTCGGGTCGGCAATCGATGTGCCGTCAACCACGATGTCGCCTTTCTGGAACGGCTCAAGGGCGTTGACGCACTTGATCAAGGTCGATTTGCCCGAGCCCGACGGGCCGCAGACTACAACCACTTCGCCTTTTTTGACTTCGGTACTGCAATCGGTCAGTACCTGGAAGTCCCCGTACCACTTGTTGATGTTCTTGATCGAGATCATACGGCAAACCTTTTTTGCAGACGCTTGACCAGCAGCGAGGCGGAAAAGCTGATGATGAAATACACCAGACCGGCGAAAATCAGGAATTCGTTGGAGCGGCCGATGATATCGCCACTGGAGCGCGAAGCATTGAGGAAATCAACCAGGCCCACGGTGTAAACCAGCGAGGTGTCCTGGAACAAAATGATGCTTTGCTGCAACAGCAACGGGGTCATCTTGCGAAACGCCTGAGGCAGGATGATCAGGCGCATGGCCTGGCCGTAGCTCATGCCTAACGCTTTGGCTGCGCCCATCTGGCCTTTGGGAATCGACTGCACACCGGCCCGTACGATCTCGCAAAAGTAAGCGGCTTCGAACATGACGAAAGCCACCATGCACGACTCGAAAGCACCGATTGGCGTGTCTTTGCCGGTGATCCAGCGCAGCACGAACGGCACGGCCAGGTAGAACCAGGTAATCACCAGCAGCAGCGGGATCGAGCGGAAGTAGTTCACATAAGCGCCGGCCAGATTGGCCATCCACTTGCTGGACGACAAACGCATCAATGCCAGCACGGTGCCGAGTGCAACACCACCGATAACCCCGAGCACCATCAGCTTCAAGGTCATGATCATGCCGTTCCACAGGCCCGGCAGGGCTGGAACAATACCGCTGAAATCGAAGAAGTCCATTATTTACCCCCCAAAGACATCAGACCGGGCACGGCGACTTTCTTCTCGATCAGGCGCATCAGCAACATCAGGCTCATGTTCAGGGTGAAGTAGATCAGCGTGGCCAGGGTGAAGGCTTCAAACAGGTTGGCGGAGAACTCGGCCGTCTGTTTGGTTTGCGCCAGCAGCTCCATCAAACCGATCAGGGACGCCACCGAGGAGTTCTTGAACACGTTGAGGAACTCAGAGGTGAGCGGCGGAATAATGATGCGGTAAGCCTGGGGCAGCAGCACGTTCCAGTAGATTTGCGACAAGCTGAAACCCATGGCACGGGCAGCCGACTCCTGGCCGCGCGGCAAGGCTTCAATACCGGTACGCACTTGTTCGCACACCCGTGCGGCGGTAAACAGACCCAGACACACCACTACGCTCAGGTAGGCCGAGGTCGTCGGGCTGAGGTCTTGCTTGTACCAGTCCTGCAGGTTTTGCGGCAGCAGATCGGGTACCAGGAAGTACCACATGAACAGCTGTACCAGCAGGGGTACATTTCGGAAAATTTCCACGTAAACCGTGGCTATACCCGCGATAAAACGGTTCGGCAAGGTGCGCATCACGCCTAGCAGCGAACCCAGTATCAGCGCAACAATCCAGGCGACAACAGCGATCGCGATGGTCCAGCCCAGTCCGGTAATAAACCAGTCGAGATACGTCTCGCTGCCTACGCCGGTGGACTTGAAGAATACGCTCCAGTCCCAGTTGTAATTCATTCAGGGTCTCCCCTCAGATGGGTCTATAGACAAGCACTTGCTTCAGGGAATCCGTTCTCTCCGACAGTGCAGTCGGGCACACCCGTCCCGCTCGACAACCAGCGGTTCGAGTGCTTACTTATGGCTAGTACCGCAGGTGATAAAAGCGCCCGAGCGGAGTCATTCACGCTCGGGGGCTGGTCAAAAATCAGATTTTGACGTCAGGCGCAGGCTTGTCATTTGGAGTGGCGATCAGGGCTTTAAGTTGGTCGCTCATCGGGAACTGGAGGTTCAGACCTTTTGGCGGGATAGGGGACTGGAACCACGTCTTGTAGGAATCGTTAACTTTGCCCGACTTGTAGTAAGCAACAATGGCGTCATCTACAGCCTTTTTGAAGTCCGGGTCGCCTTTGCGCACCATGCAGCCGTAGATTTCGTACGACTGTGGTGTACCTGTTACGGCCCAGTCATCCGGCTTCTTGGCTTTGGCCATTTCACCGGCCAGCAGGGCGTCGTCCATCATGAAGGCAACCGCACGGCCCGACTCAAGCATGTTGAAGGCTTCGCCGTGGTCTTTCGCCGAGATCACGTTCATGCCCATCTGCTTGTCAGCGTTCATGGCCTTGAGGATACGCTCGGAGGTAGTACCTGCGGTGGTGACGACGTTTTTGCCTTTCAGGTCAGCGAAATCTTTGTACTGCGAGTCCTTTTTGGACAGCAGACGGGTACCGATTTCGAAGATGCCGACCGAGAAATCCACTTGTTGAGCGCGTTCGGCGTTGTTGGTGGTGGAGCCACATTCAACGTCAACGGTACCGTTTTGTACCAGCGGGATACGGGTCTGGGAGGTGACCAGGTTGTACTTGACCTTAAGGTCAGGCATGTCCAGGTCTTTTTTCAGCGCTTCAACGATTGCCAGTTGCACATCGTGGGAATAGCCAACCGGCTTGCCTGATGCGTCAGCGATGTAAGAAAACGGGATGGAGGAGTCACGATGCCCAAGGGTGATGGTGCCGGATTCTTTGATTTTCTTCAGTGTGCCGGTCAGTTCAGCGGCGAATACTGGAGTGCTAATCAGAGCTACAGCAATGGCTGCACTCAAAAGTTGCGGAACGATGCGCATCGATTTTTCCTCGACATTGTTTTTTTTATTTGAGCCCGTTCACGAGCCCTTTAGATACTTCGAAACGCTAAACAGATTAAACGCTGTTTTCGCATTCGGCCCTGAGTGTAGAGCATGAGTCATGCCAGAGACGGAATTAAACTTCAACCTATTGATTTGTATAGGTTTTAAAGTTTTTCTAGGTGGGGGTTGGAGGGCGTTGCGCCCGGAAAGCCGAATAGCAGGGCGATAATCGTTCGGAAAACCGAATGAGGAAATACCGCTTATCGGTGGGGGAGATGCAACACCGCGATCTTTCTATGTTTAAAAGATCGCGGGGTTTACACCTGCAATGGCGCACTCATACGTGAAGGGGTTAAGCCGCTTCAACCTTGCGCTGCTTGAGGTTCAGGCTGGCCATGTAGTGCGCCAGGCGCTCTTGCTCGGCGGCAGTGGTGAACAGGCCCAATTTGGTCCGGCGCCACAGGATATCCTGCGCATCCAGTGCCCATTCCTGGCGGCACAGGTAGTCCACCTCGCGGCTGTAGAGGCCGCTGCCGATGTGCTCACCCATCTCGCTCAAGCTTTGCACGCCGTCCAGCAACTGCCAGGAGCGGCTGCCATAGGTAATTGCCCAGCGTTTGGCAATGGCCGCGTCCAGCCAGTTATGTTTGCTGATCAGAGCCGCGCTCAGGGCTTGAGGCGTGGTCATGTCTTCACCGCCCGGCAAGGTCGCTGTGGCCGTCCAGCTCGGTTTTATCTGGGTGAAGAACGGTGTCAGTTGCGCCATGGCCGACTCGGCCAGCTTGCGGTAAGTGGTCAATTTGCCACCGAATACGGACAGCAGCGGGGCTTCGCCCGAAGCGCCTGACAGAGACAAGGTGTAATCGCGGGTTACCGCTGACGGGTTGTCCGACTCGTCATTGCACAGTGGGCGTACGCCCGAGTAGGTGCGCAGAATGTCGTCACGGCTCAGTTGCTGCTTGAAGTGCGAGTTGACCACGTTCAACAGGTAATCGGTTTCTGCCTCGGTGATGCTGACCTTGGCCGGGTCGCCCGTGTATTCGCGGTCTGTGGTGCCAATGATAGTGAACTGGTCCAGGTACGGAATGGTGAATACGATCCGCTGGTCTTCGTTCTGCAAAATAAACGCGTTAGGCGCGTCATACAGTTTGGGCACGATCAGGTGGCTGCCTTGAATCAGGCGGATACCGTACGGCGAGTCCAGTTTCAGATCCTCTTTAATAAACTTGGCAACCCAAGGGCCGGCAGCATTCACCAAGGCTTTGGCGCGAATCGAAAACAGGCTGCCGTCAGCGCGCTCAAAGTTCAATTCCCACAGGCCTTTACTACGTTGCGCGCCGACGCAGCGAGTCTGGGTGTGGATGTGAGCGCCGTTTTCGCGCGCAGACATGGCATTGAGTACGACAAGGCGGGCGTCGTCGACCCAGCAATCGGAGTATTCGAAGCCTTTAGTGATCTCAGGCTTGAGCGGGCTGTCAGCGCCGAACTTGAGGCTGACAGAGCCGGCGAGTTTTTCGCGTTTGCCCAAGTTGTCGTATAGAAACAGACCCGCACGAATCATCCACGCCGGACGCAGGTGCGGGCGATGCGGTAATACAAAGCGCATGGGTTTGACGATGTGCGGGGCTTTGGCCAGCAACACTTCACGCTCGGCCAGGGCTTCGCGCACCAAGCGGAACTCGTAATGTTCAAGGTAGCGCAGGCCGCCGTGAATCAGCTTGCTGCTGGCAGACGAGGTATGGCTGGCCAAGTCGTCTTTTTCGCACAGGAATACCGACAGGCCGCGACCTGCAGCGTCAGCCGCAATGCCGACACCATTGATCCCGCCGCCAATCACGGCAACGTCGTATACCTCTGAGAGGGGGGTGGCAGGCAAGGTGGTCAAGGGCATGTCGGGGCCTCGCGTTGTTCACGCATATTTGAATTCGAACATTAATGTTCATTTTCGAAAATGTTAGCGGATAAAGACGCGCACAGCCAGCTTACTTCGATTGAAAAAACTCATCGAAGAGCGTTGAAAGGAAGATTTTCGAACATTTAGGTTGGGGAGGGCGTTTTGTGGGAGCGGGCTTGCTCGCGATTCAGGCGACACGGTCGCCCTGAATCACGGTGTAGATGCCATCGCGAGCAAGCCCGCTCCCACACATATGGCTTAAACCACTTCGAGGCGGATTTTGTTCTGTGCCAGCAATTGGGTCAGTTCAGGCACCGGGTGCTGGTCGGTCACCAGGCAGTCAATCAAGCTGATCGGGCCCAGTCGTACCATGGCATTACGGCCGAATTTGCTGGAGTCCGCCGCCAGAATCACTTGTCGGGCGTTGGAGATAATGGCCTGAGAAACGCGCACTTCCTGGTAGTCGAAATCCAGCAAGCTGCCATCCGAATCAATACCGCTGATGCCGATCAGGGCGAAATCGAATTTGAACTGATTAATAAAGTCGACGCTGGCCTGACCCACGATGCCGCCGTCTCGGCGTACGTTGCCGCCGGCTATCAGCACTTCAAAGTCGTCTTTGGCGCTGAGAATTGAGGCAACGTGCAGGTTGTTGGTGATGATTTTCAGGTGGTTATGGTTGAGCAGCGCCCGGGCAATCGACTCGGTGGTGGTGCCGATGTTGATGAAAATCGAGGCGTGGTCAGGAATCTGGGCGGCGATAGCTTCACCGATACGGCGTTTTTCATCGCGCATCTGGTCGGCGCGCATGGCGTAGGCCGTGTTTTCAACGCTGGAGTCGTAGGCCGCGCCACCGTGATAACGACGCAGCAAATCGGCCTCGGCCAACTGGTTGATGTCGCGGCGGATAGTCTGCGGTGTAACAACGAACAACTGAGCCATTTCCTCGATGCTGACATAGCCGCGCTCGCGAACGAGTTCGAGGATCTGCTGTTGGCGTGGAGGCAGATTCATGGAGTTTCCTTTGGGCGGCGAAGCAAAAGTCGCTCATGATGCCGCAGGAAGGCCCCGACCTGCTACACACAGGTGCCATGAATACAGATATGACAACGGGCGCGAAGGGCGCCCGTTGGGTGTTTTACCGGCAATTGAGCCGTGCTGGCTTACGTGCTGGCTTAGTTGCTTTCTTCGTGGGGTTCCCAGTCGCGTGTACGCTCTACGGCCTTTTTCCATCCGGCATAGAGCTTCTCTTTGCTCGCTTCTTCAAGCTGGGGTTCGAATTCGCGCTCGATCACCGCTTTGCTGCGCAATTCATCCAGGCTGCCCCAGAAACCGCAAGCCAGACCAGCCAGGTAGGCGGCGCCCAAGGCTGTGGTTTCGCGCATTTGCGGGCGTTCGACCATGGTGCCGAGGATGTCTGCCTGGAACTGCATCAGGAAGTTGTTGGCCACCGCGCCACCGTCAACGCGCAAGGCTTTCAGGCGTTCGCCCGAGTCCTGCTGCATGGCGTCCAGTACGTCGCGGGTCTGGTAGGCAATCGACTCAAGGGCTGCACGAATAATGTGGTCTACCCGTACGCCACGGGTCAGGCCGAACAGTGCGCCACGGGCATACGGGTCCCAGTAAGGCGCGCCCAGACCGGTAAACGCAGGCACCAGATACACGCCATTGCTGTCTTTTACCTTGTTGGCAAAGTATTCGGTGTCGTGTGCATCGTTGATGATTTTCAGCTCGTCGCGCAGCCACTGCACTGTCGAGCCGCCGTTGAAGACCGCACCTTCCAGCGCGTAAGCCACTTCGCCGCGTGGGCCGCAAGCGATGGTGGTCAGCATACCGTGGGTGGACTGAACCGCGTTGGTGCCGGTGTTCATCAGCAGGAAGCAGCCGGTGCCGTAGGTGTTTTTGGCCTGGCCCGGCTCGACGCACATCTGGCCAAACAACGCGGCTTGCTGGTCACCGGCAATCCCGCCGATGGCGATGCCGCTTTTGGTGCGGCCATAGATTTCGGAAGAGGATTTAACCTCTGGGAGCATTTCGCGCGGGATATCCAGCACATCCAGCATCTTGGCATCCCACTCCAGGGTGTGGATGTTGAAGAGCATGGTGCGCGAGGCGTTGGTGTAGTCGGTGACGTGGGTTTTGCCGCCGGTAAATTTCCAGATCAGCCAGCTGTCGACGGTGCCGAACAGCAATTCGCCCTTGCGCGCGCGCTCACGGCTGCCTTCGACGTTGTCGAGGATCCACTTGAGCTTGGTGCCGGAGAAGTAGGGGTCAGTCACCAGGCCGGTGGTTTCGCGGATGTACTGTTCATGACCACCGCGCTTGAGCTGTTCGCAGATTTCAGTGCTGCGACGGCATTGCCAGACGATGGCGTTGTAGATCGGGCGACCGCTGATCTTGTCCCACACCACCGTGGTTTCACGCTGGTTGGTGATGCCGATTGCCGCTACCTGGTCGTGGTGCAGACCGGCCTGGGCCAGCGCTTCGACCATGACCGCGCTCTGGGTGGCGAAGATTTCCATCGGGTCATGTTCAACCCAGCCGGCTTGCGGGTAATGCTGTTGAAACTCGCGTTGCGCGGTGCAGACCACGTTGGCGTCACGATCAAAAATGATCGCTCGCGAACTGGTAGTGCCTTGGTCCAGCGCAATGATGTAGTTCTTATTCTGAATGTCGGTCATGGGGTTGCCTTGCAGAATGAAGTAATGGTTTCCGGGCGCGAGCAGGTTACGGGCAGTAGTCTCATGCGCCCCGTTTCATAAGTCGATATCAGGACGCTTGGGTTTTAACCTCGGCGACCGCTGGAGCGTGCGCAGGTGCGAACTCTGGCTGGGGCAAGTGACGGGCAATCAGCCCGCGATAAATGGCCGCGCCGAGGCAGGCACCTACGATGGGTGCAAAAATAGGAATCAGGAAATAAGGAATATCGCGGCCACCCGTGAAGGAAATTTCGCCCCAACCAGCAAAGAAAGTCATCAGTTTAGGTCCGAAGTCACGCGCCGGGTTCATCGCAAAGCCGGTCAGCGGGCCCATCGAACTGCCGATCACGGCAATCAACAGACCAATCAGCAGTGGCGCCAGCGGGCCGCGTGGCAGACCATTCTTGTCGTCGGTGAGGGCCATGATCACGCCCATGAGGATGGCGGTGATCACCACTTCAACGAGGAAGGCTTGCAACGTGGAGAGCGCCGGGTGCGGGTAAGTCGAGAAGACCGAGGCTAATTCGAGGCTGGCCTGGCTGCCGCGAACCATGTTGTGCGCTTGTTCATAATCGAAGAACAAATTGCTGTAGAGCGTATAAACCAACGCCGCCGCACAAAAGGCACCGGCCACTTGAGCAAGGATGTAGAACGGCAGTTTACGTTTATCAAAATCGGTAAACAGGCACAGCGCAATGCTGACCGCCGGATTCAGATGTGCACCGGAAACCCCGGCTGTCAGGTAAATAGCCATGCTGACGCCAATGCCCCAGATGATGCTGATTTCCCATAAGCCAAAGCTGGCGCCCGCGACCTTGAGAGCCGCAACGCATCCTGTACCGAAAAATATGAGCAGTGCAGTGCCGAGAAATTCGGCGAGGCACTGACCTGAAAGCTTGGGGTGCTGCGTTGCAGTCGTCATTTGAAACCTCTTTTTTGTTGTTTTTTGACGTCGTTAGTCAGGGGTGGCAGTGCAGCGGTGCAGAAAAAACAGATGCCGTTTTTAGGAAATTCATGGGTCGGTAACAGAACATAGGTAATAGGCGGTATGTTCAGATTCGAAAAATATAGACAACAAACACTGCTGTCAAAGGTCGAAAGTGAACGATGCGCCACATTCTGACTTTCACATGAGTTTTTGGTGCTGGTTTTATGTAAGAAAAAAATACAAATTGGCAGGTAAGGGTGTAACGTTTCAGCGCTAAATAGCGCCGGGAAGCCCGTTCCAGCGCGTTTTTTATCGGCTAATGGCCTAAAATCCGGCTCTGTATTCTTTAGTCAATTCACCACAGGGGCTGTCATGACGCCTGCATTGGACCTGCTGAAAAAAGTTCGCGCCGAACATCGAGTACACAGCTACGAGCATGACCCCAAGGCCGCGTCCTACGGGCTGGAGGCGGCAGAAAAGCTCAATCTCGAACCGGCTCAAGTGTTCAAGACTCTGTTGGCCAGCAGTGAAAAGAGTGAGTTATTGGTTGCGGTTGTACCGGTCGTCGGAAGTCTTGACCTTAAAGCACTGGCGCAGGCGGCCGGGGTCAAAAAAGTCGAAATGGCTGACCCTGCGGCCGCTCAACGTGCCACGGGTTACCTGTTGGGCGGGATCAGCCCGCTGGGGCAAAAGAAGCGTCTGCGTACGTTTATTGATGAAAGCGCCAAGGCGTTCGAGACGATTTATGTCAGCGCCGGACGGCGCGGGCTGGAAGTGGAGCTGGCTCCGGCCGTGCTGGCTGAGCATACGCAGGCCAAGTTTGCACCGATCGGGCGGGTGTAAATCGGTATGAGCTAGCTTGTCTCGCGATCTTTTAACTATCAAAAGATCGCGGGACAAACCATTCGTATCACTGAGCGGTGCTGAAACGCCTTACGCCGGATTCCGAGTGAGGGATTTGAGCCGCTGTGCTGCCGCTGCCCTGAAACATCACCAAGTGTTCTGCCGCCACCCGGATGCCGACTTGCGTGCCGGGTGCGTGATCGGCATGGCTTGGGAAAATCGACTCTAGCTGGCTGCCCGTGGGTAGTTGCAAGCGGTACAGGGTCGATGCGCCAAGGAAGGTCTTGCCGATGATTTTGGCTTTAAGCGCGCTATCAGGGGCGTAGACGATGTCATCCGGGCGCAGCAGGACATCAACAGCGCCGCCAGTTGGCCAGCTATAAGCCCGGTTGCCGCGCAATACGCCCAACTCGGTCTGTACCGACTCAGGGCTGAGCAATTGCCCACGAATGAAATAGCCCTGGCCGATAAAGCTCGCTACATATGGCGTCAGCGGCTCGTGGTAGAGGTTGTAGGGGGTATCCCACTGCTCCAGACGACCCTCTTTAAACACCCCTACATGATCACTGACGGCGAAGGCTTCTTCCTGATCGTGGGTCACCAGAATGGCACTGGTGCCACGCGCTTTAAGAATGTCGCGCACTTCATGGCTCAGCTTGCGGCGCAATTCACCGTCAAGGTTCGAGAAGGGTTCGTCCAGCAACAGCAGTTGAGGCTCAGGAGCCAAAGCTCGGGCGAGCGCAACGCGTTGCTGTTGGCCACCCGAAAGCTCGTGCGGGAAGCGCTTGCCCAGGTCTTTTAGATTGACCAGTTCCAGCAGTTCCTCGATCACACGGTCTTTGTTCGGGTGCTTGCGAATGCCAAACGCAATGTTGTCGGCCACGCTCAAGTGTGGGAACAGGGCGTAGTCCTGAAACACCATGCCGATGCGACGTTTCTCCGGGGCCAGGGTAAAACCGGCACTGGAGATAACTTCGCCCGCGAGCTGGATTTCACCTTGGTGCACCGGCTCAAAACCGGCAATTGCCCGCAGCGTTGTGGTTTTGCCGCAACCCGAGGAGCCGAGCAGGCAGCCAATATCACCGGCATTGAGGTGCAGGTTGAGGTTCTGCACGACGCTCTGGCCTTGATAGCCACAGGCCAGATCCCGCAGGTTGAGCAATAGCGGCTGACTCATGCGGGTTGGTACGCAGGTTTGACCAGAAACTCCAGCAACGCTTTTTGCGCGTGCAGACGGTTTTCCGCTTGGTCCCAGGCTACAGAGCGCGGGTCGTCCAGCAGGTCGAGGCTTATTTCTTCACCACGGTGAGCGGGCAGGCAGTGCATGAACAGGACGTCTTCGGCGGCCAGGTCAAGCAGGGCACGGTCAACCTGGTATGGCGCAAACAGCTTCAGGCGTTTGGCGGTTTCTTCTTCCTGGCCCATGGAGGTCCAGACGTCTGTGCTCACCAGGTGTGCATCGCGCACCGCTTCACGCGGGTCACGCACGATGCTCACGCGATCGCCGGCCAGCGCCACGAACTCAGGGTTCGGCTCGTAGCCTTCAGGGCAGGCAACGCGCAGGTGGAAGTCGAACTGGATGGCCGCTTCTATATAGCTGTTGCACATGTTGTTGCCGTCACCGATCCAGGCCACGGTTTTGCCTTTGATCGAGCCACGGTGTTCGAGGAAGGTTTGCATGTCGGCCAGCAACTGGCACGGGTGCAGGTCATCGGACAGGCCGTTGATTACCGGGACGCGCGAATTGGCGGCGAATTCGGTCAGGGTGTTGTGGCCAAAAGTACGGATCATCACGGCGTCGAGCATGCGCGACATTACAATTGCGCAGTCGCCAATCGGCTCACCGCGGCCCAATTGAGTGTCGCGAGGGGACAGGAAAATAGCCTGGCCGCCCAACTGGATCATGCCGGCTTCAAATGACAGACGGGTGCGGGTCGATGACTTTTCGAAAATCATGCCCAGGACGCGGTTTTTCAAAGGTTCGAAGAGAACGCCGCGATCACGCAGGTCTTTTAGCTCGATACCGCGACGGATGACGCTGACTAGCTCTTCGGGCGTGCAATCCATCAGGGAGAGAAAGTGCCTTGCGCTCATCATTAACTACCTTCTTTGCAACGACCGCAGAACTCAAAGCCGGGTTTTTCGGAAAAACGGCGAGACCTGCGGCGAAAGCCGCACGGGGCGACGAAATAGGGGAAGGCGCGATCTTATAAGGAAATGTCGCGTCTTGCCAATATGGGTCACGTTTTGAGGTTTATGCGAGTCTTGCGCTGCATGAGCACGCGGCTGAAACCACGGTTAAGTGATTCGCCTCACCTCAGCTGCCCAGTTGTACACTGCCCTCAGGTTGTTTTGCAATTCTGAGTGAACGTGGGGCATGACTGCCCACGTGTGCAAAGCAGGAATGTGAGATGAAGTTGCGACGATTGTCTGTCTGGGAGACCGAGCGTCATGCTCGGCTTTCCGTTACAATGCGCCACCGTGCCGACAACTGAGTCGGAAAGTTCAGCCGAGGTGCTCCATGGATATCATCGAAACTATCAAAGATCAGATTGCCAACAATACCGTTCTGCTTTACATGAAAGGCGCTCCGAATGCCCCGCAGTGTGGCTTTTCGGCTAAAGCGGCCCAGGCCGTCATGGGTTGCGGTGAGAAGTTCGCGTACGTGGACATCCTGCAGAACCCTGAAATCCGTGCCAACCTGCCGAAATACGCGAACTGGCCGACCTTCCCGCAACTGTGGGTAGGCGGTGAGCTGGTTGGTGGTAGCGACATCATGGCTGAAATGTTTGCTGACGGCTCTTTGCAGGCCCTTATCAAAGAAGCTGTTGAGAAAGCAGCCGCGGCCAAAACTGAAGCTTAATGGCTGACGTTGCTGCTACTTGAGTGATCAAGTAGCAGCCCATAAAAAAGCCCCGCCTCTGTATAAACAGGGCGGGGCTTTTTTGTGGGCGTTAGTTACTCACCCATCTGCGATTGCAGGTAATTCTCAATACCGATTTTATCGATCAGGCCCAACTGAGTTTCCAGCCAGTCGATATGTTCTTCTTCGGATTCCAGAATATCTTCCAGAAGTTCACGGCTACCAAAGTCGCCAACAACTTCGCAGTGGGCGATGGCTGCTTTGAGATCAGCGTGGCCGGTACGCTCAATGCGCAGGTCGCACTCAAGCATTTCCTTGGTGTGTTCACCAATGTGCAGCTTGCCCAGGTCTTGAACGTTCGGCAGGCCTTCCAGGAACAGGATGCGCTTGATCAGCTTGTCAGCGTGCTTCATCTCGTCGATGGATTCGTTGTATTCGTGTTTGCCTAACTTTTCCAGGCCCCAATCTTGATACATACGTGCATGCAAGAAGTATTGGTTGATCGCAACCAGCTCGTTACCGAGGATTTTATTGAGGTGCTGGATGACTGAAATATCGCCTTTCATCGCGAGGGCCTGCCTTAGTTAACCGTATATAAGGCAGAGTTTGATCTGCGTATTAACGACTGTCAAACCTAAGTGTTTGAATAATAAATGAAAATTAATCGGAATAAGAATGTTTGTGTTCCGCGTTTTGGCCCTAAGTACTTGAATTTTTGGCATAAAAAAACCGGACGTTAAGTCCGGTTCATTAGAAACTTGATAATTACGCTGCTGAAAATTCTGCTGGAAAACCCAAGGCTGCCTGGCTGGCTTGAAGCGAGGTCAGGGTTTCGCGAACCACTTGCTTGGCCAGGCAAGCACATTTGCCGCATTGGCTGGCGACGCCGGTGGCTTCGCGCACTTCTCGGTAGCTGCAGCAACCTTCGTAGATTGCATCGCGGATTTTTCCGTCAGTAACGCCAGTGCAGAGGCAAACGTACATAAATAAGAACCATCGCTGGTTGGGATTCAATGAAACGGATTTTAATGTTAACGAGAATGATTGTCAAAGTAGATTAGGGCGCGGTGGGGGGGTTGTTCAGGTTGTGCAGACGAACGGTGTATGATGCCGCTCTTTTTACGCGGTGATCGGGTAGCAAGCCTGTTGTTTCTCAAGGGCTTTGCAGCCGGATCCCGTTTTTCACGTCGCACCCAGGAGATATCCAATGAGCGTACTCGTAGGCAAACAAGCCCCTGACTTCACCGTCGCAGCCGTACTCGGCAATGGCGAAATCGTTGATAGCTTCACGCTGTCCTCCGCTATCAAAGGCAAATACGGCCTGGTGTTCTTCTACCCACTGGACTTCACCTTCGTTTGCCCATCGGAACTGATCGCTCTGGATCACCGTATTCCTGAGTTCCAGGCGCGTAACGTTGAAGTGGTTGCAGTCTCTATCGACTCCCATTTCACTCACAACGCATGGCGCAACACCCCGGTGAACAATGGCGGTATCGGCCAGGTGAAATACACCATGGCTGCCGACATCAACCACGCGATCTGCAAAGCCTACGACGTTGAAACTGAAGGCGGCGTAGCACTGCGCGGCGCATTCCTGATCGATGACAAGGGCGTTGTTCGCTCCCAGATCGTTAACGACCTGCCACTGGGTCGCAACATGGACGAGCTGCTGCGTCTGGTTGATGCACTGCAATTCCACGAAGAGCACGGCGAAGTATGCCCGGCTAACTGGAAGAAAGGCGACAAAGGCATGACCGCTTCGACTGAAGGCGTTGCGGCTTACCTGACTGAGAATGCTGGCAAGCTGTAAGCTTTTTGGCGGCATAAAAAAACCGGACCCTGGGTCCGGTTTTTTATGTGCGGTGGTTAGCCTGAACGACGTGATCAGTCGTTGAAGTCTTTCCAGCCGCCCATTTGCTTCCAGCTGTTGACGATGCCACAGAACAGCTCAGCGGTTTTTTCGGTGTCGTAACGCGCCGAGTGCGCCTCACGCCCGTCAAAGTCGATGTCAGCTGCCTGGCAGGCCTTGGCCAGAACGGTCTGGCCATACGCCAGGCCCGCCAGGGTTGCAGTGTCGAAGCTCGAGAACGGGTGAAACGGGTTACGTTTCATGTCCAGACGCGCCACGGCCGCATTCAGAAAGCCCAGGTCGAAGCTGCTGTTGTGACCTACCAGGATGGCGCGTTTGCAACCATTGGCCTTTAGCGCTTTGCGCACACCCCGGAAGATGTCGGTCAGCGCTGTTTCTTCACTGACCGCCATACGCAGCGGATGGTCCAGCTTGATGCCGGTGAACTCCAGGGCTGCGGCTTCGATGTTGGCGCCTTCAAAAGGCTCCACACGGTGGAAATAGGTGTGTTCCGGGAACACAAAGCCTTTTTCGTCCATGCCGATGGTGACCGCCGCGATTTCCAGCAGCGCGTCGGTAGCGCTATTGAAGCCGCCGGTTTCAACATCGATTACGACTGGCAGATAGCCGCGAAAACGCTCGGCCATCGGATGGCGCGAACCGCCGCCATGACCGCCCTCGTGCTCGTCATCAAAATGGTCGTCGCTCACGCGTTTTCCTCAAGCAGGCGCCAGCGCAGTTTTTCACCGGCGCGCAGCGGGATTACGTTCAGCTCGCCGAAAGGCAGGCTGCTCGGGGCGGTCCACTCTTCGCGAACCAGGGTGATGTGTTCGGTGCTCGGTGCCAGGCCATAGAAGCGTGGGCCATTCAAGCTGGCAAAGGCTTCGAGCTTGTCCAGCGCATTGCGCTGTTCAAACGCTTCGGCATAGAGCTCGATAGCAGCATAGGCGGTATAGCAACCGGCACAACCGCAGGCGGCTTCTTTGGCATGCTGGGCATGCGGTGCCGAGTCAGTGCCCAGAAAGAACTTCGCACTGCCGCTGGTGGCCGCATCCAGAAGGGCTTCCTGATGAGTGTTGCGCTTGAGGATCGGCAGGCAATAGAAGTGCGGGCGAATACCACCAACCAGCATGTGGTTACGGTTGTACAGCAGGTGATGCGCGGTAATGGTTGCGCCGACGTTGGCCGAAGCCTCGTTGACGAACTGGACCGCGTGCGACGTGGTGATGTGTTCAAACACCACTTTCAACGTCGGGAATCGCTCCACAACGCGACGCAAATGCTCTTCGATGAAGACCTTTTCGCGATCGAACACGTCGATATCGGCGCGGGTCACTTCACCGTGGATCAGCAAAGGCATACCGACTTCGGCCATGGTTTCCAGGACCGGGAAGATCCCATCGATGCTGGTCACACCCGAATCGGAGTTGGTCGTTGCGCCAGCCGGATACAGCTTGGCAGCGTGTACATAGCCGCTGGCTTTGGCTGTACGAATGTCTTCTGGCTGTGTTCGGTCGGTGAGGTAGAGCACCATCAGCGGTTCGAAACGGCTGCCAGCCGGGCGAGCAGCGAGAATGCGCTGTCGATAGGCATCGGCTTCAGCTGCGTTACGCACCGGAGGTATGAGGTTAGGCATGATGATGGCGCGGCCAAAGGTGCGCGCAACATCCGCCACAGTGTGAGGCAACACAGCACCATCGCGAAGATGAATGTGCCAGTCGTCGGGACGCAGCAGGGTCAGGCGGTCAGACATTGGGGGGATTCCAGGCGGGTCAAACTGATGCGAATGCTACCGGAAAAGACTCTCTCAGGCACTCGCTATCAAGTTTTAGCTGCGTTAACCGATACATTCGAGGTATGTCGTAAAAACGGTGAACGGTGTTTTGCCAGTAACCATCTGCGGAGCCCTCAGTGCGCCAGCGTTATTTCATCCTGCTCAGCTTGTTTGCCAGCGTTCCTGCCATGGCCCTGACTTTCCAGACCCGTCTGGAGAATGTGGAGTGGAAAGTGGAAGGTGACAAATTTGAGTGCCGCCTGATCCAGCCGATCACTGATTTTGGCGCCGGGGTCTTTGTGCGCCGCGCCGGAGAGCAGGCTGTCTTTCGTCTAAATGCCTACAACTCGGTGTTGGGCGAAGGTTCGGCAACGTTATTGGCGGCAGCGGCGCCGTGGCAGCCGGGGCGCGGTGATATCGATCTTGGCACCGTGCGTATCGGGCGCGGCAACGTGCTGTTTAATAGCTCGCAGGCGCAGGCCGGTCGATTGTTTCGGGGGTTGCTAGAAGGGCGCAGCCCGCTGATCAGGCATTACTCGGCGACGGGCGGTTTGTCGGAAGTTCGCCTTTTGCCCGTCAAATTTCGTCAGGCTTATGGCGAATATGAGGCCTGTACCACCAAGCTCCTGGCCAAGAATTTCGATCAAGTCCGGCAAAGCCAGATCGGTTTTCCGGGGAGCGGCAATGAACTGGATGCCAAGGGCCGCGCGGATCTGCAGATCATGCTGGAGTACATGAAGGCCGATCCTACGGTTAACCACGTCATGCTGGACGGTTATTCGGATAATTCCGGTAATCGGTTGACCAATCGCGAGCTGTCCCGGCGTCGCGCTTTGGCAGTCATGAGCTACCTGCAAGAAAACGGTCTGCAGGAATCGCAGATCACGATGCGCTTTCATGGCGAGCAATACCCGTTGGCGCCCAACACCAGTGCGGCTAATCGGGCGAAGAATCGCCGTGTCAGTGTGCGCCTGGAGCGTATGCCAGAGCCGCCCAAGCCGCCCCCAGCGGTGGGAATTACCAATCCTGCGACGCTGTCGTGAGGTTTTTTGGCGTCGTGTTGCTGAAAGTTACTGTCGCTTTGTCGTCTTAAGCTGTCGCCCCTCTGTAAATTAAGCCCCGCGAGCGTTAGACTGCTCGGCTTTTCGAACAACCCGTGGAGTGATGGCATGGCGGACGTAAACAAGGTCGTTCTGGCTTATTCGGGCGGCCTGGACACTTCGGTGATCCTGAAGTGGCTGCAGGATACTTATAACTGTGAAGTCGTAACCTTTACCGCTGACCTGGGTCAGGGCGAAGAGGTTGAACCTGCACGTGCCAAGGCGCAAGCCATGGGCGTCAAGGAAATCTACATCGACGACCTGCGCGAAGAGTTTGTCCGCGATTTCGTATTCCCAATGTTCCGCGCCAATACTGTTTACGAAGGTGAGTACCTGCTGGGTACCTCCATTGCGCGTCCGCTGATCGCCAAGCGTCTGATCGAAATCGCCAACGAAACCGGTGCTGATGCTATTTCTCACGGCGCAACCGGCAAAGGTAACGATCAGGTTCGTTTCGAGCTGGGTGCTTACGCACTGAAGCCGGGCGTTAAAGTGATTGCTCCTTGGCGTGAGTGGGATCTGCTGTCGCGTGAAAAACTGATGGATTACGCAGAAAAGCACGCGATCCCGATCGAGCGTCACGGCAAGAAAAAATCCCCGTACTCGATGGATGCCAACTTGCTGCACATCTCCTACGAGGGCGGTGTACTGGAAGACACCTGGACCGAGCACGAAGAAGACATGTGGCGTTGGACCAAGTCGCCAGAAAACGCGCCGGATACCCCGACTTATCTGGAACTGACCTACCGCAATGGCGATATCGTTGCGCTGGACGGTGTTGAAATGACACCTGCGACCGTTCTGGCCACGCTGAACCGCATCGGTGGCGAAAACGGTATCGGTCGTCTCGACATCGTTGAGAACCGTTATGTCGGCATGAAGTCCCGCGGTTGCTACGAAACCCCGGGCGGCACCATCATGTTGCGTGCGCACCGCGCCATTGAGTCGATCACGCTGGACCGCGAAGTCGCTCACCTGAAAGACGAGTTGATGCCCAAGTACGCCAGCCTGATCTACACCGGCTACTGGTGGAGCCCTGAGCGTTTGATGTTGCAACAAATGATCGACGCTTCTCAGGTGAACGTTAACGGCGTGGTACGTCTGAAATTGTACAAAGGCAATGTGATTGTTACCGGCCGCAAGTCTGACGATTCGCTGTTTGATGCCAATATCGCAACGTTCGAAGAAGATGGCGGCGCTTACAATCAGGCCGACGCTGCTGGCTTCATCAAGTTGAATGCCTTGCGTATGCGTATTGCTGCTAACCGGGGTCGCAAGTTGTTCTAATTGCACCTGGTATCAAAAAAACCCGGCCATTGGTCGGGTTTTTTTATGCTTGCGAATCATCATTAAAGGTGGGTTATTCGTCTTGTCAGCTTAATGTATTGAGCTGTCGGGTTTGCGTGTTGTAAGTAATGACCATGGCATCACCTAAATGTGAAGAGATGTTTGTATCTAGCTCGAGTCGCTGTTGGTGACCCCATTGACTCGTCAATGAGCTACTGGTTAGCAGGAGTAAAATATCGTTCTTATGCAGGCACTCTTTTTTTGGATGTGCCATTTCGTAGTAAGTTTGCAGGATGTCTCCCAAGGTATGGTCGTTGTTCAATTTTAAAGAAGGGTGGCTGAAATCGATCAGATACAGACTGCTTGGGTCTCCTTCACCCTGCGGTAATTGTTGTTCCTCATGAACTGAATCAGGTTTTTTATGTGTAGCCTTTTCTAAAGTTGAGTCGTAGTCCCTGTGCCCTTGTGGCAGAAAGATAAAGTTTTTAGGGCTGTAGGAAATGAATTTTATCCCCGGTTTGGAGAGAAGTGGCGCTGTCTGGCATGCAGGTGAGCCGGGGACTTCAGCGGGTCTTGCGCGCTTGGTACGGCCCTCAGGCTCGGCCGGCTCTGGTGTTGCGCGCGCGTTCACCTTGGGATAGTCCATGGGGGTGTAGAGGGTTTTATTATTGAAATTAAGAGTCAAAAAAAACAATGTGATCAGAATTGAAGGGAAAACAATTAAGAACCAAACATAAATTTTTTGATTTTCCCTGTCGATATACGGCAATGAAACCGCTGCGGAAGCTTCGGTTAACATTGAGAAAATAGCAATGACAGTGAGCGGGTTGTTTACCCGTATTTTGCTTTTTATCATGATGTGGCCTGCGGAAAAATTCTGGTTGGAGTAGATGATATTAGAAGTGGTTAAGTATTAATGTCGCTTTTGTAACGGGTTTTAACAGTTGTCGCAGTAATAGCCTGTAGGTGCGAATTTGAATCAGGGGTTTGCGACAGCGGGTTTCTTAAATTTAGTCGTGGCTTTATGAAACTGCAAATCAAAAGTCTTTTGTATTTGTTATTTCTATAGGACGTCCTCTGGTCGAGGAATTGGTTTTCTTTTTTGTAGGATAACTCCGGGTTAATAGGTGATTTGCGCCAGTAGAACTGGGATGTTGGTAATTTTTATGTGAGATGCAGTATGGAGGAAATAAGTAACATTTTAGTTTTTCGTTGGATTACTTTTAAGTCAGGATCGAGGTGCCGGTTTGAAAGGGCTTGAGGGGTATGTTTTTCGATCGTATTTTAAGGGCTTTCCGAATGCCTTGTAGTCCTCTTCTTTAAGTTTGAAATGGTAATATTTTTTTCTAAAAAAAGAGTAGATTTTAACTGGATTGGTTTTTTCAAAGAGGAAGGGGGGAGGTACTGTTTATCTATATGAGTTCAAGGTAGAAATTGCGCGGGTGCTTAAGGGGGATGTTTTTGTTTGGTTGGGTTGAGCCGATCTTTCTATTGGAGTACGGTTAAATACAGCGGATGAATAATTAAATAGAGGATTAAACATGGTGTATTTGAATTCGGGCGGTTTTAAGTCGTGTCAGCTGTTTTTGGTTTTTACCTGCGAAGCTGCTGCGTTTGAAGGGAAATCGGCTCGGTTGCTGTTTGAATGAGTTGGTAATAAAGGAGGGTGAGCGCCAAGGTTTGGTAGTGCTAGGGTCAGGCCAATTTTTGGTATTCAGGATGTAAGCCAACGTATTTTTTTAAGCGTGATCAAGGATGTTGCCGATAGTCATTAGAACTGAACGCTTAATATAAAGATCGGCCTGTATGATTTCCTCCTGTGTCGCTTAAATGAGGGGGAGGGTGGGAGTGCGATTTTTATGAGTGATTTATTCGTAGGGCAAATCTTTATTGTGCGTAGGAAATGTCTTTGGTTGTTGGTGCTTGGGGGGGGGCACTATGCCCAGGGTGTTGTGACTAGGCTATTGTGCTGACTCTAAAATTCGAACAGCGAAAAAATTGGAATTACCCATGAATAAAGTGCTGATCGTGGATGATCATCCTGTCATTCGTCTTGCTGTGCGTATGCTCATGGAACGACATGGCTACGAAGTTATCGCAGAGACGGATAATGGAGTGGATGCTTTGCAAATGGCGCGTGAGTACGCGCCGGATATTGTAATTCTGGATATTGGTATTCCCAAACTCGACGGGCTTGAAGTTATTGCGCGACTTTCAACACCCGCGATTCCTATAAAGGTGCTAGTGCTGACTTCGCAAGCTCCCGGTCATTTTTCAATGCGTTGCATGCAGGCCGGAGCGGCAGGTTATGTATGCAAGCAGCAGGATTTAACCGAGCTTTTAAGTGCCATCAAGGCTGTGCTTTCCGGTTACAGTTATTTTCCTAACCAAGCGTTGCATTCAGTGCGCTCAAGCTTGGGGAATGCCAGTGAAGCCGATATGGTGAACCGCCTCTCTGGTCGAGAAATGATGGTATTGCAGCAGTTGGCGCGAGGTAAGAGTAATAAGGAAATAGCGGATGGCATGTTTCTGAGCAACAAAACAGTCAGTACCTACAAAACGCGTCTACTGCTCAAGCTCAATGCTCGCTCACTGGTTGATCTTATTGAGCTGGCACAGCGAAATGGCTTGGTGTGAGTGGCAGGGGTGAGGAGCGGCTTGCTCCACAACCCCCTTAACACCAAAAGCCTCCGGGCAGGAGGTTTTTGGTGTTAAGCGCTGACGATTACAAGTCGTAGGGGTAGTCTTCGAGCTCTTTCTGGAGTCTTTTTTCAGCCAGCAAGGCGTCTATCGTGCGGCGTTTAGCCAAGTTGGTTTTAGCGACTTCGACTGGGCGCTCTGTCAATTCAGCGTCGTCCGGGTCGGTCGTTGGAAAATCCTCTACTTCCAGTTGTTCTTTGCCAGTGCTCATTCAGTTCACTCCAGGCTAAGACATTCAATGGCGCCCCTTATAGCGATAAACGCTTTACGGGTAAAAAAGTTTTTCTCAATCGATCCGCCCATAAAACCTCTATCGCTCAATCGTCGGAGGTTTTTTCCTTGAAATCGCACAAGTCTTCAATGCGGCAACTCCCGCAGCGTGGCTTGCGTGCCTGGCAAACGTAGCGACCATGCAAGATGAGCCAGTGATGGGCATCGAGCAGGTACGGCTTAGGCACGAATTTGATCAATTGCTGTTCAACCTCGACCACATTTTTGCCTGGCGCTATTCCGGTTCGGTTACTGACCCTGAAGATATGGGTATCTACGGCCATGGTCAGTTGCCTGAAAGCGGTGTTGAGCACCACATTGGCTGTTTTTCGTCCTACGCCTGGAAGTGCTTCAAGCGCCTCCCGCGTTTGGGGTATCTCACTGGCATGTCGCTCGATGAGCAAGCGGCACGTTTCAATCACGTTTTTGGCCTTGCTGTTGTACAGGCCAATGGTCTTGATGTATTGCGACAACCCTTCCACCCCCAAAGCGTAGATGGCTTCTGGGGTATTGGCGACCGGGAACAATTTTGCCATGGCCTTGTTTACGCTGACGTCAGTGGCCTGCGCCGACAGAATGACTGCTATCAGCAGTTCGAAAGGCGATGTGTAGGCCAGTTCAGTTTTTGGCTCTGGATTGTCTTCGTGAAACCGACGGAAGATTTCAAGGCGCTTTGCGGCATTCATGGGTAAAAACTTTTCCTGGAGAGCAGTCCGTTAATCGAAGAGAAACGTATCTCGTGACGGCAAGCTATCAGCTTTTGGTTGGGGCTAAAGCGTCGAGTGTCTGTTCTGCTCGTAGCACGGCGTCATTCAAAAGTGCGAGTTCAGCGCTGGTGTGTGCCTGCGTCTGCGCCTTTTTAAGTGCTGCCCGGTGCATGGCCAACTGAATTTTTGCCCGCTTGAGATCTGCAATCCCGCTGCTGGGTGCAGGCACCGTCATCACCGGGGCGGCCTCCAGTTGCGCCAGGGCTTTTTCGGCAGACTCAAATTGTGCTTGCAGGGCAACCAGTTGTGCCTGCTGCGGGGCCGTCGGCGGGTGACCAAAGGCTTTGAGCGATTTATGCAGTTGGGCGCGAGCCATGGCCAGGGTGACCTTGGCTTTTTTAAGCGCTGCATCGCTGAGCAAGGAGGGCTCTGTCTGTGATGGCTCAAGCGCCAGGGCGTCAGCAGGCGCCACAGGTGCTCGTTGAGCCCGCGCCAGGCGTTCTGCCTGACGTTGCTGTTCATCGCGTCGTAGACGTTCGTCACGTCGCTCGTAACGGCTACGGGCGTGGTTGCGCTTTTCAGTACGTGCATTGAGTTGCTCTTGCGCCTGTGCAAGCCCGCCGACAATGGGGATCACATTGGCGGGTAGCGGTCGCATTTCGATGCAGTCGACAGGGCAGGGCGCGACGCATAGGTCACAGCCGGTGCATTCATCGACAATCACTGTGTGCATGAGCTTGGCGGCGCCCAATATGGCGTCTACCGGGCAGGCCTGAATACACTTGGTACAACCAATGCATTCAGCTTCACGAATAAAGGCCACCTGGGGTGGTGCCACGCCTCGCTCCGTGTCCAGGGCTATAACGGGAATGCTCAGCAGGTTGGCCAGCGCAGCGATGGTTTCAGTCCCGCCGGGGGGGCATTTGTTAATGGCTTCGCCCTGGCTGATGCCTTCTGCGTAGGGTTTGCAGCCAGGATGCCCGCATTTTCCGCATTGGGTTTGCGGTAATAAGGCGTCAATACGTTGAATCAGGCTCATGGTGTGATCAGTCCAGCGACAGCGAGCCGCACCCGGGCGACAGTCATCCTGCGCAGTGAGTAATGAGTGCGAGGCGGTTAAACGAACGGCGCTGATTATCCGACATGGCGGGAGGGGAGGCTACAACGAACATCTCCCAGCGACGTGCAGGCCGCTGGCAGATGAGGAGGGCGTGTTACTTGATGCGTTGACCAGGCTTGGCGCCGCTGTCCGGGCTTAGCAGGTAAATTTCTTCACCGCCAGGGCCCGCCGCCATGACCATGCCTTCAGAAACCCCAAAGCGCATTTTGCGGGGTTTAAGGTTGGCGATCATCATGGTCAAGCGACCTTCCAGCTCAGCTGGGTTCGGGTAGGCGCTTTTGATGCCCGAGAACACGTTGCGCTGTTCGTCGCCGATATCCAGGGTCAGACGCAGCAGCTTGTCAGCCCCTTCGACAGCCTCGGCCTTGAGGATCAAGGCGACGCGCAGGTCGACAGCGGCAAACGCGTCAAACTCGATTTCGGCTGCCAAAGGCTCTTTGGTCAGCTCGCCATTGCCTTTTGGCGCAGCAGTACCGGTATCGGTCTGGCTGGCGATCAGGTCTTCTTTGGACGCGTTGACCATAGCTTCCACGTGCGCCGGATCGATACGCGTCATCAGCGGTTTGAAAGCATTCAACTGATGGTTGGCGAGCAAGGTGCTGTGGTCGTCCCAGGTCAAAGGAGACACATTCAGGAACGCTTCGGCATCGGCTGCCAACTGCGGCAATACTGGCTTGAGGAAGATGATCAACTGGCGGAACAAGTTGACGCCCAAGGCGCACACGGCCTGGACTTCGTCTTGCTTGCCTTCCTGCTTGGCCATGGCCCAAGGCGCCTTTTCGGCGATCCAGGCGTTGGCGCGGTCGGCCAGCGCCATGATTTCACGCATGGCGCGCGCGAAGTCACGGGCTTCGTAAGCATCGGCAATGCTTGGTGCTGCAGCCAAGAAGGCTTCGGTCAGCTCAGGCGCTGCGTTGCTTTCAACCATCACGCCGGCATTGCCTTTGTGGATGAAGCCTGCGCAACGGCTGGCAATGTTGACCACTTTGCCGATCAGGTCAGAGTTGACCTTTTGCACGAAGTCTTCGAGGTTCAAGTCCAGGTCATCGACTCCACGGCCCAATTTGGCCGCGTAGTAGTAGCGCAGGTATTCTGGCGACAGGTGATCAAGGTAGGTACGCGCCTTGATGAACGTGCCACGGGACTTGGACATTTTTTGGCCGTTAACGGTCAAGTAGCCGTGAACGTTGATCGCGGTAGGCTTGCGATAGCCTGCGCCTTCGAGCATGGCTGGCCAGAACAGGGCGTGGAAGTTAACGATGTCCTTGCCGATGAAGTGGTAAAGCTCGGCGCTGGAGTCTTTGTTCCAGTACGCGTCGAAGTCCAGTTCAGGGCGGCGTTCGCACAGATTCTTGAAGCTGGCCATGTAGCCGATCGGCGCGTCCAGCCAGACGTAGAAGTACTTGCCTGGCTCGCCCGGGATTTCGAAACCGAAATACGGCGCATCGCGGGAGATGTCCCACTCTTGCAGGCCGCTATCCAGCCATTCGGCGATTTTGTTTGCGACCGCATCTTGCAGCGCGCCGCTTCGTGTCCAGCTTTTGAGCATGGCTTCGAAGTCTGGCAGCTTGAAGAAGAAGTGCTGGGAATCCTTGAGGACCGGTGTGGCACCGGAAATCGCCGACTTCGGATTTTTCAGGTCCGTCGGAGCGTAAGTTGCGCCGCATTTTTCGCAGTTATCGCCGTACTGATCATCAGTGCCGCATTTAGGGCAGGAGCCCTTGATGAAGCGGTCGGCCAGGAACATTTTCTTTTCCGGGTCGAAGTACTGAGTAATCGAGCGCGTGGCGATGTGGCCGGCTTCGCGCAGCTTGATGTAAATCGCACTCGACAGCTCACGGTTTTCTTCGGCGTGAGTCGAGTGATAGTTATCGAACTCCACGAGGAATTCGGAGAAGTCGGCGCAGTGTTCGGCCTGCACGTTGGCGATCAGTTGCTCAGGTGTGATGCCTTCTTTTTCGGCACGCAACATGATGGCCGAGCCGTGGGCGTCGTCTGCGCAGACATACGTGCATTGATTGCCGCGTTGCTTTTGATAGCGCACCCACATATCGGTCTGGATGTACTCAAGCATATGGCCAAGGTGAATTGAACCATTGGCATAGGGCAGGGCGCTGGTGACGAGGATCTTGCGTGGCTCGGACATGGGGCTCGGCTACTTGATGAGACGGTGGTCGGCCACTATAAAGCGCCGGGCAATATATTTCACCCCGTGGGCGGCTATCTGATGCTTTCTGATGTTTTTGACTGGTTCAAAAGCCTGCGCCAGGTGATTTATTACAGGTACGATAGCGACCTGTTTCACTCAGCCTTTTTCGGGAGTTGCCCATGAGCGCAGTCAATCGCGCAGCGGTGGAGGCCGTCCTTCGCCAATACACCGACCCATATTTGAACCAGGATCCGGTCAGCGCCGGGTGTGTACGTCACATTGAAGTCCAGGGCGAGCATGTCAATGTACAGCTCGAACTGGGTTATGCCGCCGGCCTGTTCAAGAATGGCTGGGCGCAAATGCTGCAAATGGCCATCAGCAATCTGGATGGCGTGTCCTCGGCCAAGGTTGAGATCAATTGCGTGATTGCCCCGCACAAGGCGCAGGCGCAAATCCCGGGGCTGGCCAATGTGAAAAACATTGTGGCCGTTGCCTCGGGCAAAGGCGGCGTCGGTAAATCCACCACAGCCGCCAACCTGGCGCTGGCGCTGGCGCGTGAAGGAGCGCGAGTGGGGATCTTAGACGCCGACATTTATGGCCCTAGCCAGGGCGTGATGTTCGGTATCGCTGAGGGTACTCGCCCGAAAATCCGTGATCAGAAATGGTTTGTGCCGATTGAGGCGCATGGCGTTGAGGTCATGTCGATGGCGTTTCTGACTGACGACAACACGCCGATGGTCTGGCGCGGCCCCATGGTGTCGGGCGCCCTGTTGCAGTTGGTGACCCAAACCGCCTGGAATGACCTGGATTACCTGGTGATCGACATGCCGCCCGGCACGGGCGATATCCAGCTGACCCTGGCGCAGAAAGTCCCGGTGGCGGGTTCTGTGATTGTGACGACGCCGCAAGACCTGGCCTTGCTCGACGCGCGCAAGGGTGTCGAAATGTTCCGCAAGGTGAACATTCCGGTACTGGGCGTTGTAGAGAACATGGCTGTGCACATTTGCTCGAACTGCGGTCACGCAGAACATTTGTTCGGTGAAGGCGGTGGCGAGAAACTGGCGACCCAATACGGAGTGGAAGTTCTGGCCTCGTTGCCGCTGGCGATGGAAATCCGCGAGCAGGCCGATAACGGCAAGCCGACCGCGATTGCCGACCCGAATAGCCCGATTGCCTTGATCTACCAAGAGCTGGCCCGTCACGTCGGGGCGCGGATTGTTCTGAGCGAAGCCGCCACCCAGGCCATGCCGATCATTACCACCAGCGACGACTGATACTCCGTAAACCCCTGTAGGAGCGAGCTTGCCTCGCGATCTTTTTAAAAGACCAAAAGATCGCGAGGCAAGCTCGCTCCTACAAGGTCTTTAAACGACAGGCATAAAAAAACCCCGCTTTTAAGGGCGGGGTTTTTTACTGGATCAGTACAAGTTAGATAACTTGAACTTCCTCAGCTTGCATGCCTTTCTGACCGCGAGTAGCGATGAAAGAAACCTGTTGGCCTTCTTTCAGGCTCTTGAAGCCGTCGGATTGGATTGCTTTGAAGTGAACAAACAGGTCGTCACCGGATTGTGGAGTGATGAAGCCGAAGCCTTTTTCATCGTTGAACCACTTAACGGTACCAGTTTGGCGATTAGACATGGTGTAACTCCTTGAACAAAGATAACTGCGACGCAGGAAGAGCCCTGGCCGAGACTGAGTGCAAAGAGCAGGAAAAATTCTTGGAGATGGTTGGATCGAAATTCAACATATCGTGTAGAGATTCTCAGTGACACAAGCAGCACAGTGGCGCCACCTTACCCCTTTTTCCGGAACGTGCAAAGGGTCTTTGCGAAGGTTTCTCGAAAAACGTGACTGATGGTTGCCCGTACAGCCTGTATTCAGTGCGCCTACAGCTATTTTCAAGAATTTCCCCCCAGCCTTTGAACCGAAACCCCGGCCCCGGTAAGATGCCGAACAGAATTTTTCCACCTCGCTATTCAGGACACCCCCGCCATGAGCATCAAATCAGACAAGTGGATTCGCCGCATGGCGCAAGAGCACGGCATGATCGAACCTTTCGTTGAGCGCCAGATGCGCGGCGAAGGGGCGGATCGTCTGATTTCTTACGGCGTGTCGAGCTACGGTTATGACGTGCGCTGTGCCAATGAATTCAAGGTGTTCACCAACATCAATTCGGCCACCGTTGATCCGAAAAACTTCGATGAAGGCAGCTTTGTCGATGTCACCAGCGATGTCTGCATCATCCCGCCCAACTCTTTCGCCCTGGCGCGCACCGTTGAATATTTCCGTATTCCACGCAACGTGCTGACCATCTGCCTGGGTAAAAGCACCTACGCGCGTTGCGGCATCATCGTTAACGTGACGCCGCTTGAGCCAGAGTGGGAAGGCCACGTGACGCTGGAGTTCTCGAACACCACCACACTGCCTGCCAAAATCTATGCAAACGAAGGTGTGGCGCAGATGCTGTTCTTCGAATCCGATGAAGAATGCGAAGTGTCGTACAAGGATCGTGGCGGCAAGTACCAGGGCCAGCGTGGTGTGACTTTGCCACGTACCTGACGAACAGCAGGAATTTCTGAGCGAAAAAGCACTCTATTGACTGTATTCCGGTTTCGCACCTCAGCGAACCGGACATCGCTCAGGAGTGCCCCATGAAGATCGATCCGAGTATCCGCGCCAAACTGGCAAACCTTGAGCCCAATCAGGTTGGATTATTGGCCTGGTCGCTACTCGCGTATCCCCAGTTGCATGCAGGTGGCATTCCCGGCCAGCCTGACCCAGACACCCCGCAACCCACCGAACCTGGCGTGCCCACACTGCCGGATGAAGCTCCGCCTGCCCCAGTGGCGTGATCAACCGTCTGTAGCTGCTGCATTGCCAGCAGCTACACGAACAGGCGCTACTTCAAGTTGCCGCTCAAAAACTGGCGCAAACGCTCGCTTTGAGGGTTGTCCAGTACCTCACTTGGCGGACCTTGTTCCTCAATCAACCCTTGGTGAAGGAACACCACTTGACTCGCCACTTTGCGGGCGAAGTTCATTTCGTGGGTCACCATGATCATGGTCCGGCCCTCTTCGGCCAGCCCCTGAATCACCCTCAAAACTTCACCCACCAGCTCCGGGTCCAGTGCCGAGGTTGGCTCATCGAACAGCATCACTTCGGGTTCCATCGCCAATGCCCTGGCAATGGCGACACGCTGCTGCTGGCCGCCGGAGAGGAAGGCCGGGTATTGATCAGCCACTCTGGAAGGCAAGCCGACTTTGTCCAGATAACGTCTTGCGCGCTCCTCGGCGTCTTTTTTACTGACCCCCAGCACCCGATGCGGTGCCAGGGTGATGTTCTCCAGCACCGTCATGTGGCTCCACAGGTTGAAGTGCTGAAACACCATGGCCAGCCGGGTACGCAGACGTTGCAACTCAGCATCGTCAGCAACCCGCATGCCGTTTTTGTCGCTGATCATGCGAATCAACTTTCCATCAAGGCTGATGGCGCCATCGTTGGGTGTTTCGAGAAAGTTGATGCAGCGCAAAAAGGTGCTCTTGCCTGAGCCGCTGGCGCCAATCAGGCAAATTACGTCCCCGGTTTTCGCCTTGAGCGACACACCTTTAAGCACTTCGTTGTCGCCATAACGTTTGTGCAAGCCGTCGACGCTGAGTTTGTACATGCACACCTCAAGCAGAGAGTAGGTAGCCGCTGCGATAGGCTTCACGCCCCGCGACATGAGCTATCACCATGCCCGCGGTGGCCATGCGCCTTACCGAGCGGGCGTAAACCAGGCCTTCGCGGGTGGTGTAAACCGGGGTGAGCCGGTCGCTGACAGGGTCGATAACGTCCGCTACCAATTGACCGGCGCTCAGGTAATCGCCGGGTTTGACGTGAAACACCAGCACGCCCCCCGCCGTTGAGGCGACGGGCTCGACACCGGCCAGCGGGGTAGCGGGGTACAGCAACTCAGGCAAAGGGCCGGCTTGGCCTTCAATCGCGCCGAGCGTGATCAGGTAATCAATCAGCGCCTGGCAATCCTGCTCGGCGAGGGCGTGACTGACGTCGCCTTGGCCGCGTAACTCCACAGTCACTGAGAAACTGCCCTGTGGAATCTCAAAGCTGCCCTCAAACCGCTGCTGCAAGGTCCACCACAGCAGGGTGAAGCACTCATCAAACGACAGGCCGCCCGAGTCGGTTGCCAGCAGGCTGGCTTGGGCTGCGAGGTAGCGCGCCAACGGCTCAACCTGCGACCAGGCCTCAGGCGTGGTGTACAGGTGAGGCACGGCTTCAAAGTCGCAGTGCAGGTCCAGTACCACATCCGCATCGCACGCCAGGGTTTGCAGGGTCAGGCGCTGAGATTGCAGCTGGGTTGCCGGCACTTGTGCGGCCAGCGCCTTGCGCAGGTGCTGGCGGATGATCTGTCGGTTTTGCTCAGGGTCGGGGGTCAGCAGCCCTTCGATTTCATCACCGATCTGCACGCTCAAGTCCAGAAAGTTGCGGTTGAAGTTCTGCCCGCTTTCCAGCTCATAACGCCCCAGAGGGATGTCCATGACCACTTGCTCCAGCCCGATCGGGTTGGCCACGGGCACCACCACGATTTCGCTGCGCAAGCGACCGGCGCTTTCGAGTTCGGCCAAGTGTTTTTTCAGATGCCACGCCACCAGCATGCCGGGCAGTTCATCGGCATGCAGTGAGGCTTGAATGTAGATCTTGCCCTGTGGCTTGGCCGGGCCGTAGTGGAAGCTGTGAATCTGCCTCTCGGTGCCTGGAACAGGGGCCAGCAAAGGATGGGTTTGATGTTGCGCCATGGTTGAGTCCTAGTGAGCAGGGCCGAGAAAAGCCAACCAGCGGCGTTCCGCCAGTCGAAACAAACCGACCAATATAAAGGTCACGCACAAATAGATGATGGCGGCGATGCCGAATGACTGGAAGGTCAAAAAGGTCGCTGAGTTAGCGTCCCTTGCGACTTTCAACACATCAGGGATCGTTGCAGTAAAAGCCACGGTGGTCGAATGCAGCATCAGGATCACCTCATTGCTGTAAAACGGCAATGAACGGCGTAAGGCCGAGGGCATGATGACGTAGGCATAAAGCTTCCAGCCACTCAGGCCGTAGGCTTTGGCCGCTTCAATTTCGCCGTGGGCCATGCTGCGAATGGCGCCGGCGAAAATTTCTGTGGTGTAGGCGCAGGTGTTGAGGGCGAAGGCCAGAATCGTGCAGTTCATGGCATCGCGAAAAAACTCATTGAGCAGCGGTTGGGCGCGAACGGCGGCGATGCTGTAGATCCCGGTGTAGCAAATCAGCAGCTGTATATACAGCGGTGTTCCGCGAAACACATACGTGTAGAACTGCACCGGCCAACGGATCCAGCGTCTGGATGAAACCCTGGCGATAGACAGCGGGATGGACAGTACAAAGCCGATGATCAGCGCGGCGCTCAACAGCCACAGCGTCATTGCCAGCCCGGTGATTTGGCTACCGTCGCTGTACAGAAACGGCCGCCAGTACTCTTGCAACAACTCGATCATCGTACGGCCTCCCGGCAGCCCACGGCATAACGGCGTTCCAGCCGCCGCAAAACCACATTCGAGGCGCTGGTGATTGCCAGATAGATCAGTGCGGCAATCACTAAAAAGTAAAACAGTTCATAGGTGCTTTTGCCCGCATCCTGGGCCGCCTTGACCAGATCGGCCAAGCCAATGATCGACACCAGGGCTGTGGCCTTGAGCATCACCATCCAGTTATTGCCAATGCCTGGCAGAGCGAAGCGCATCATTTGCGGAAAGACCACAAAGCGAAAGCGTTGCCAGCGTTTCAGGCCGTAGGCGGTGGCCGCTTCGACCTGGCCACGGGGCACCGAGAGGATCGCGCCCCTAAAGGTTTCGGTGAAATACGCGCCATAGATAAACCCCAGCGTGATTACTCCTGCGCTGAACGGGTTGATCTCGATGTAATCCCAATCCATGGCATCTGTCAGGCTGGTCAGCCAGGTTTGCAGGCTATAAAAAATCAGCAGCATCAGTACCAGGTCCGGTACGCCGCGAATCAGCGTGGTATAGAGCTGGGCCGGCAGACGCAACAGTCTCAGGCTGGAGAGTTTTGCGCTGGCGCCAAGCAGGCCGAGCAATACGCTCACGGCTAGCGACAGGACCGATAACTTGATGGTCATCCAGGTGCCTTCCAGCAGCAGGGGACCGAACCCCTGCAAGCTGAGGGCAGACAATCCAAGGTTCTGCACGAGATTTTCAAACATGACAGTCGAACCCAAGGCGTTGAAAAAGGCACCCATGCGCATGGGGGCCAGCGCGTTATTTTCCGCTGTACAGATTCAAGTCGCCGAAGTGCTTTTGCTGGATTTTGGTGTAGGTGCCATCGTCGTGTAACGCTTTGATACCTTTGTTCAGCAGGGTTTGTAGCGCTTGGTTACCTTTCTTGATACCCACCGCGGTTTTGGACGGCAGCAGAGGATCGTCAATGGCTGCGCTGATTTCGTAACCGGCACCTTGCGGCGATTTCAGAAAGCCCAGTTCAGCTTGCAGCATGTCTTGCACCGAGGCGTCGAGACGGCCGGAAATCAGGTCGGCATAGACTTGGTCCTGGTTGGCATAGGCCTGAGTTTTGACCCCGGCTTTATCCAGCACCGCTTTGGCGTAGGCTTCCTGGATGGTGCCTTGTTCGTAGCCCACGGTTTTGCCTTTGAGCGAGGCGGTATCAGCGCTTAACCCTGAGCCTTTTTTGTACACCAGCGATGTCGGGCCGGAGAACAGCTCGTTAGAGAAGTCGATGACTTTTTCGCGGGCGGGGGTCACGGTCATCGACGAGATAACACCGTCGAATTTGTTGGCTTTAAGCCCGGGCACCATGCCGTCGAAGTCGGATTCGACCCATTTGCACTTCACTTTCAGCTCGGCGCAAATGGCGTTGCCCAAGTCGATATCAAAACCCACCAGGCTGCCGTCAGCGGCCTTGGACTCAAAGGGTGCATAAGACGGGTCAACGCCCAAGCGCAGCTCTTTGTACTCTTTGGCCAGAACAGAACCCGCAGCCATGCATAAAGTCAGTGCAGAAAGGGCCAGAAATGCTTTTTTCATTGTTCAATCCCTAATAACCGGTTGCTGGAGCGTAACGACGTCATAGACGAAGCAATAACCGAACCACATGGGTTGAGGGGGCGTTTAAAGCCGGGAAGGGAGTAAAAAGCGGCGGATGTGCGCTACAAAAGAGCGCTGAAAAAGGCGTGATCCAAAACAGTGCGCTGTTCAATGATGCCCCTGTGGGAGCGGGCTTGCTCGCGATGAGGCAACACGGTGTGTCAGTGACACCTTGTTGATTCAATCGCGAGCAAGCCCGCTCCCACAGAGTGCTTATTTGCCGGGCACCAGGGTGAGGCGGGTTTTGCCGTACACGCTGTCAAAGTTCTGCGGCTGCATCGGGAAGCGCATGTATTGCCCCTTGAGCCATGGATCAATGCCGTCAGCGTAATGCGGGCTCGCCGGGTTGCTGGATTGCCCGGTACTGTTCTGGGCCATCATCGGTTCGCTTTGGCCGAAGTCGACGATCATGCGCATGGCCGGAATCACGGTGGTTGCAAAGCTGTCGCTGCCAATGCTGTAGGCCGCCGTGTTCAGGGTGGTGTGATCGCCGCCCGCGGCAATGGGCCCGCGCACGGTTTGGCCGTTGCTGTTGCGCCACAGGTAATGGTGCAGTTTGCCCCACTGCCATGCGCGGTGGTCGCTGCCCATCAGGCTGTCGCCCGTGGTAATGGCGGCTGCCAGGCTACGGGCCAGAATGGCCGGCTTGTCTTCTTTTTGCGGGGTGCGGGTGTCGTCCCAGAACGGGCTGTCCTCACGCCCCAGCAAGTGATCGCTGAGGGCCGAGTACGACAAGTTGCTGTTGGCAATAAAAGCCTTCCAAGTGGCGCTGGACTCCGGGCCCAGTTTGTCGAGGAAGATTTGCTGGGTGCTCGCCTGCAAGAACAGCTCGTACAGCGCCGCATCAGCCGAGGTCGGGCTGAGCTTGCCGTCAAAGGCCATCAATCGGCTCAGGGCTTCATTGGCCTTGGCCTGATCGGCAGCAGGCAAGGCGGCGATGGCTTGTTTCAGCGGCTGGGCCATGCCCGGTGCGCTGAACATGGCCTTGAGTTTGGTGGCAAACAAGGTGGTCTGGTCGTACTGCATGGCAATCATGCTGCGGGCATCCTGTTTGCCGCTGCCTGCCAATTGGGCCAGACGTTCGCTGCGCTCAGGCGACAACCACGAATTGGACAGCTGCATGCCGTAGCCGTAAGCGGCCGTGCGCTGGTTTGCCGTGCCCAACCAGCCCTGCGCCGGGTCTTGATCGTAAGGGTGGAGCATGGCGTCAGCGTAACCGTCCCAGTCATAACGGCTGTCCCAGCCCGGTGACGGGTACAGGCCCACGCCATCGCGGCGGTTAGGGTACAGGCCGGTGACCTGCCAACCGATATGGCTGGCATCGGCGTACAGCAGGTTCAGCGCAATCGCACGGATCTCGCGACTGGCGTCTGACGCGCTTTCACTGTTTTGCGCGCGGGACAGGTCGAAGAACGCATCCAGGGTTTTGTCGCCCTTGAAGTCCGGGGTTTGCAGGGCCAGCCCCAGGCTGCTGTTCAGCGCCGTGGTTGTGCCAATCACACTGTTCAGCAGTGGGCCGTGGCGTGTTTCGTAAATGACTTCGCGAATCGGGCGCTGACCTTTGACAAAAAAGGTTTCGTTGCGCACCGACGCGGGTAGCCATTTACCATCGGCCAAGTAATAGAGGCTGTTGCCCTGGCGCTTGAGTTTTTCTAGGAACACATCCTGGTTGTCGCCCATAGCCATGCTCATGCCCCACGCGACCTTACCGTTGAAACCGGCCAGCAATGTCGGCAAACCCGCAATCGAGGCGCCCGCCGCCTGGTATTTAGGCGCGCGAATCTGCACGTAGCTCCATGCCGACGGAACGCCGATGGGCTGATGAATATCGTTGGCCAGCAGGCTTTTGCCACTGCGGCTGCGTTGTGGGCCAATGGCCCAGTCACTGGATGCCGTGACGCCTGGCAAATTGAGTGCGGTCACGCGCTCAAGCGCTTGAGTCACGCCGGTCAACCCTGGCAATTGGCTGGCCAGATTCAGGCCGTTGAGTTTTTCGGCTTCAGCGATCGGCAGTTGTTCATTGGGGTAGGTTGGCGTCAGCCACGCGAGATGGCCGGCCCCGACTTTTTGCGCCAGTACCAGTGTGTTGAGCTCTTCTTGCAGATTGACCGAGGTCGAGAAGTTCAACAGGCTGAAAATCAGGGCCGAGTCTTCGGGTTTCCAGTACTCCGCTTTGTAGCCCGCCTGGGCGAGGTCGGCAGGGAGCTTGTCGCGGTAGCGGAACAGATACGCGTTGACGCCGCGGGCATAGACCTCAAAGAACTTTTTGAGGCGTGGCGAGGAGCTTTTGTACAGCTCGTCAGCGGTCTTTTTCAGATTGATGCTGCGCATTAAACGGTCGCTGTCCAGCGCATCGGGGCCGTCCAGCTCGGCCAAGCGGCCTTGGGCCAGCAAGCGCAGGCGCACCATCTGGCTGATCCGGTCACCGGCGTGGACATAGCCCAAGGTGAACAGCGCATCATGGAAACTGCTGCTTTCGATCAGCGGGATGCCTTGGCTGTTGCGTCGCACCGAGACGTTTTGCGCCAAACCTTTTAGCGGCTGCATACCGGAAGCCGGCAGCAGGCTCTCGCCGGACAGTGAGTTAAGTTGGCAACCGGACAAGCCCAGCAGGCTGACCATTGCCGCGGCAACGCCGAACCGGGGTAAAAAATGAGTAAGGGCTGGCGAGGCCATGGCAAAGCTCCTGCGGGGGGAATGTCATCGAAAGGCGCTACGTTAGTGAGGCCGATGACACTGCGCAAGTGCTATCTATGGCGCTGTGCGGGGCTATTGGCGGGGGCGGGTTTGCATCGCGATCTTTTGGTTTTTTAAACGATCGCCAAGCAAGCCCGCACCTGCAGATAAGGGGGCTATTTCGGCGGGTTGATCGTGTCTACCAGTGCGTACGCACGTTGGGTCGCCGGGCGAGCCTTGATGCGCTCAAACCACACTTTCAGCGCCGGGAAATCATCCAGGTTTTGGCCTTGAAGTTCATGTGACACCGTCCACGGGTAAATCGCCATGTCAGCAATGCTGTATTCGTCGCCCGCAACATACTGACGGCCTTCCAGTTGCTTGTTCAACACACCGTACAGACGAGCGGTTTCGTCGGTGTAGCGCTTGAGCGCATAAGGGATTTTCTCGGCCAGGCGCTTGAAGTGATGATTTTGCCCGGCCATTGGTCCCAGGCCACCCATTTGCCAGAACAGCCATTGCAAGGCGACTTGCCGCCCACGCAGGTCTTTAGGCAAAAACTGACCGGTTTTTTCCGCGAGGTACAACAAGATTGCGCCAGATTCAAACAGCGACAGCGGTTCACCGCCATCGGCCGGCTCGTGGTCGACAATGGCCGGAATGCGGTTGTTTGGGGCGATCTTCAGGAAGGAGGGTTCGAACTGCTCGTTTTTACTGATATTGACCGGGTGAATCGTGTACGCCAGGCCCGCTTCTTCAAGAAACAGAGTGATTTTGTGGCCGTTTGGCGTAGTCCAGTAATAAAGATCGATCATGAAGGGCTCCAGAAGGGAAGATTCACACAGCAGTCGCGGATCTCTGCGAACGCCTGTTTTACTCCCAATGGCCCCTTGGTTACAAAAGGTTTACGCAGCCCCTGAAACAAACGCGCCGCACGTGCTCAAGGCAGGTGCGGCGCGGGCAGAGCGGTCTGAAGAATCAGGCGCCGTGGCACTTCTTGAACTTTTTGCTGCTGCCACACGGGCAAGGATCGTTACGACCAATGTCTTTCAAGGCGTTGCGCACCGGCTCTTGTGGCGCGTGCCCGCAGTTCGGGCCGTGTACATGGCCGTGATCGTGGTCATGATGGTCATGATCGTGGTTGCAGTCTGGGCCATGAACGTGGGGTTGCTGGGTCATTACTCAATCACTCTGGAATAAAATCGCCGGGCATTATCTCGCCTTTACGCACCACGTGCACGTCGTAACCGAAGAACAGGCCGGTCTGTAACGTACCGTCGAGCCGATAAGGGATCGGCTCGTCGGGCGACTCAAGCAATTTGATCAGCGGGCGCATGTGTTGCCACAGGTTGGTCCGCACCGGCACCACCAGATCTGCATGGCTGTTGGGTTCGACACTGAACCAGCGGCTGTACTCACCCTCAGCCAGTTTTACCGGCCCTAAATAAAGGGTGTAGACCAGCCCGCGCACGGTGAGGGTGGAGTCGTTCGGGTTGTTGATTCTAAAGTGCAGCTTGAAACGTTGTTCCAGCAGTTTGGCCCGGACCAGCTCGACACGCTCCAGTTTTAACTGGGGGTCTTTGTCATCCGTGTCAAACCACGACGCACAGCCTGATAGCGCCAGGATCATCACCAGCGCCAAGGTTTTGGTTAAGCGAGCTTTAGAATCCATTCTTTACTCCCGGCTTATTGGCCGAAGAAACCCGCGCAGCATTTTTTGAACTTCTGCCCGCTGGCGCAAGGGCAACCATCATTACGCCCCACCTTGAGTGGCACCGTCGGGTCGATGAAGTACCAACGCCCATCATTCTGTACAAATGACGAGCGTTCCCGATGGCTGTGCTCGCCATTGACGTCATGCCAGCGCGCGGTAAAGGTCACAAAGGCATGCTCTGGCTGACCACCGAAAACCTCGTTGCTTTCAACGTCCAGGCCCAGCCAGGTGCTTTGAGCGCTCCACTGCGCGATGGACGGGCGATCGAGCCCGGCTTGCTGCGCAGGCAGCGTGGTCTCGACCAGATAGTCAATCAACCCCAGCACATAGGCGCTGTAGCGCGAGCGCATCAGGGTTTCGGCGCTAGGGGCCGGGTGCCCGGCGTGATAAGTCCCGCAGCAGGCGCTTAGCAAGTTGCCGCTGCCACACGGGCAAATAGATGTACTCATCGGCTTACCACCAGTACTTGCCAAAGTTTTCCGGATTGGCCCAAAACCTGGCGTTGAGCCAGTCGGGTACTTGTTTGTATTCGCGTAAGTCGTAAGTAAAGAGGGTCAATATTTGTTCGTCACGCTGAAAACGCTCATTGTTTTGTAGGGCTAAAGCGAAAAAGTCCGTTTCTTTCCAATCGCAAGCTGTGAGATCCGCCAGCACGGCGATGCGGCTAGCGTTCAAGTTACGAATTCCGCCCAGCAATTCCAGGCCTTCGCGCTTGGACAGGTGCTCCAGACAGTCGACCGCCAGGGCCAGGTCGAAACGTTGTGCCGCTACGTCGACAGGCAGTGCGCCGGGCATTACCTGGGCGACATGAACATCCGGGTGGGCCTGTTTATAGGCCTCCAATGCCGGGAACTGGCTGGCGCCGACCACCAGGACACGTTGTGGAGAGTAAGTGTCGAGCAACGCCGCTAACGCTTGCTGAGGTGTTCGTGTGGAAAAAGCAGGGGTCGTCATCTCAAGTCCTCAATCAGAGCGCTCAAGACTAGCCTGCCCGGAGCCTGTGGCCTAGGTCTGTCAGCGTTTGATTACGAGCAGGTGCTAACGGGGTACCACCTTTCATCGCCACTTGCAGCGGTAAATATCTGAAAGGTCCTGTGACCGCCCAGCCAACAAAGGAATGTCCATGTCGATGCCAGCACGTCCCGCTGCACCTATTCAAACCCTGTCCTCGCCTGTCCAGCAGGCGGTTTATACGCATTTTGCCAGTCGTCCTGGTATTGAAGAACTTATTCGCACCACGCTTCTGGCTGCGCTTACTGAGCGCTACCCGACCCTGGCGGTGGATCTGGCCAGTACACGGCTGGCCACCCCTCATGAGAGTGGCGTGTGGGGGTTGCCTCTGCTCATTGATCAAGTGATGGCCTACCTGGTCAATGGTGCTTCGTTTGAGATCAGCGAAATTATCCCCCCGCTTAATTATTATTTTTTGTCTGATCATCAAGGCAAGCGGCTCAAGCTCGCTGACGGGCATGATGTCGATATGAAAGTCGTGGAGACGCTCATTAAAGAGTTGCCCTGGCGTCTGCCGATAGAGGTTAAAAGTGCACTGACCGGATATTGGAATGAGCCTGTCGAGGGTGATGTCAGCCGCTGGAGATGGCTCAGTAGTGTTATCAAGGATACGTTGACGCTGAAGGTCATGCAGTCAACCGTACTGAGCGACCCGGAGCTGGAGACGGTGCGTCAGGTACTCGACTATGCGCAGAGTGAAGAGAGGATCAGCCGTTACGGTGACCAGGCCACTCGCGTCTATTACCTGCAATCTACGCTGACCTACCCGGGGAGGACTGAGAGTCTTATAACGCCTCATATTTTGTTAGTACGTTACCCGCAAGGGCAGGCATTACCGCCACTGGTCATGCTGTGCTTGCCAGACGGGAGCATTGAAACATTCAGTTCAGTTGAGTCGGCCACCCAGTCCAGAGCCCGTGTTGCCGAGGCCTTTTATGCCGTTGATAGCATAACCACCAAACGCTACGAAATTGACGGCGACGCCTTTGATACGCAAGCGGGGTTTATCCTCGGCAAGCAGTTAAGCAACCTCTCACAGCTGAAGTTGCCCACGACTGTGGGGCTTGAAGCGCTTAAAGCGACCTGCTTACAGATCACTGATGCCTCAAGGTTTTTTCTCAACACCAGCGCACCCCCGGCGGATACCTTGAGCAGGGTGCAATCGAAGCTTGCGCAGTGGTTAACAAAGGCATCCAGCGCCGATCAAGCGCGCTACCGTTCCTGGAGTCTGGCGCTGGCCGGTGCGAAAAAAAGTGCTCAAGGGCTGAGCTATCTGAGCGGTATCCCCGACATTCACAGCTTTGTTGTGAACTCGCTCAAGCAACAGCTTTTGCTTGATCAGCAACGTTATGAGCAGCCGGTCCAATACGCAGCAGCCTTGGCGGCCTGCGAGCCGGACGATATCGAGCTGACATTCTTGCTGGTGACGGGCGCATTCGCGCCGGGCAGCACCAATGCTTCGGGTTTGACCGAGCGGGTGAAAATGACCCTGACAGAACTGGCCCTTAAAAATCTCTCGGGTAAACCCCAAGGGGAGCTCATTAAGGTAGAACACCGCAGTGGGCTACCTCTGCCAGCATGGTTCACGGCGTCTTACATCACTCAAGGTAGCGGGCTGATTGAGTCGGTCGATATTGGTAAAAACTACCCTGAAAAGCTGAAAGCTTACTTACTGGATGACCCGTCATTAAGCGCCGATCGCGAAAAGCGCTTCTCTGAACAGCTCAAATGGCAATTACCGCTGCAAGCCCTGGAACTGAGCCTCAAGGGAGTGTCCGGGATGACGCCTTTGGGCGCACGTTATGTGGCGGCAATCATGCAGACAGAAGCCTATAACCGTTCTGTTGACGGCCAGACCATCGTGATACGTACCCTGGCGTTACTGAGCAGTGCAGAGGCCAAGCCAGATGTCGTGAGCAATATGTTCATCATCGAGCCGTTGAATCTCGAAGCAGGGCCGCATGTCTTGTATCGGCCTCTGTATGAGCAGTCGTTAGTGGAATTTACCTCTCGTACCGCGCTGATGGAGGCCATTGCAACGCCTTCTGAGCTGCAAACCAGTGTTCTGACCTGGCTGACCGATAGCGCCCGCACGATGTACGACAACGGAGGGTTTAAAGAGCCGCATTTCGTACGTTTTAATCTGGAAGATGACTTTGCGGTGACGACGTTTGAGAAGCCTGAACCCGCGACGCTGGCTGTGAATGGTGACGGTAGTGACCTGGCCCAGCATCTGGGTAATGGCCAACTTTTGCCTTACCTGTATCAAATCAATGCGCTAGCGCTGGTGCATCAGGCTGATCGCGATACCGTATCCAACCGAGAAAGCAGATGGCGCCTTTTTCTGGAGGGGGCCAATCTTTTTTTCAATATTTTTATGCTGCCCTATCTTCGTGGGCCGGTGATGCTCACAGCCTGGTTCCTGCTGCTGGTCCAGGCACTCGCCCGGGATGTGCCTGCTTTGAGCAGTGATGACGCGGTAACCCGTGAGCTGGCCGTTGTCGATTTATTACAAAATCTGGCGATGGTTTTGCTTCAAATGAGAGCAATCGCCCCTCCACTAGCAAGCCCGCAAGCAAGGTCGACCCCTTTGTTGCGTAAAGCCCCTGTCCCGCGACGTATTTCCAAGGAATGGCCGCCGCGGCCTCCTGCCACCGTCAAGGACGGTGTCGTGTTCATGCCTGGGGAATGGCAAAAAAAAGCCATTGAAGATCTGGATTTCAGTTTTGCCAGTGCCAACAACCGGCTTACGCCTGATTTGCGCAAAAAACTTGAGGCCCTTGCAGTACCTAAGCCTCAAGCCCTGCCATTGCCCGAACGCTCGGATGCCTTGGCTGGCCTCTATTTAACAGACGGTGGCGGTTATGCCTTTATTGAGGGGGCTTATTACCCCGTGCAGATTGATGCGGGCGAAGTGAGCATTGTGGGCGGGCCAGCGTTGCAATCTGATGCGCAGGGACGCTGGACAGTGGATCTGAAAATGCGCTTGAGGGGTGGCGCTCCGGGTAAGCAGGTAAAAGCTGTGCGTGAGCGCAAGGCCCAGCGTGCGACTGAGCTGGGAGATGAATTGACTGCCTTAAGGGATAAATTCGACAGTGTAAAAACAAAAATTAATGTTTATGAAAATTTAATGAAACTGTTTGAAAGTGATTCGCGAAGAACAGCGGAAGAAGTATTGGATCAGCGTCAAAAGTATGTGGCAGAACTGATGTCAGGTCTGAGTGTTGTGGAGTCGTTGTTTGGTGCTATCAAGGAAGTCAAGGAGTTAGGTGTTGTTTTTTCAAATCAGAATATTGTGAATTACATAGGCGAAATTATTAATTTTCTCAGTGCTTGTTTGGCGCAGGTCAGTAAGATGCGACCAGTTCTTGATGCTAAGTGGCAGGCTTTGGATTTAAATTACCAAGGGCCTTCTTCTTCCAAAGCCAGTGTGGCGTACGCAAGATTGGTTGTGCACAGAGAATATATGAATGGCATTATTAAGTTTGAAAATCAAAGAATCGAGTGGCTCGAAAAAACAAAAAAATACAGTGATGAGGTAGCTGGGTTTGGAGCGGAGGGCAGAGAAGCGTCAGAGCGCTTGCACGAAAAGCTCGCGAAACAGGAATTAACGCCGTTGCATATCAAACAATTTTTAGTTGCGTCGTTAGTGCGCGTTAGTGTAAATGTTTTTAATAGTGCTCTTACGGTGTCGCTGATAAAAATAGCCTCACCACTGCGTGAGTTGATACAGACTCACGATCAACTCAATAAGCTGGATTTTTCTCCCCAAGAGCGCCTGGATGTATTGAACAGTCTGGTAGAACAGTACGGCCATGTACTTGATGGCATTTTAGACTTCAGAGTTGTGCATGCTGAAGAAGTGGAGGCTGAAGCTTTTCAAGCGTTTGTTGATATGGTGGTAGGCGTCTATAAAGACGCAGAGCAGCAACTGGCCAATGAGCTGGAACCCCTTAAAAAGTTAAGTGCAAAGAGTAAAGACAAAAAGCAGTCTTTGTCCTCTCGGCCGCAAAAACGTATTTTTAATACGCGCAATAAAGGGCGTTTGATTGGGGATTTGAAACCGCAACAGGCAGGCGCAACGGGTGAGGAAGTAGAAGTCCGTACTGATCAAGATAATGAGCTGCTGTCTACCTATATTAAAAAAGGAGATGAGTGGGACCTTGTCTCTGTCGCCCGTTCTGACGCGCCAATACCCCCAGGTCGTAAATTGCCTGAGATTAAAAAAGAAGCACTGAAACTTTATGACATGGCTGATATTCATCTAAGGCGTTCAGAGAGCCTTATTAATAGCGCCAGGTACCCTCAAGAGGCCGAAGAGACGCTGTTACATGTGGCTGAGCGCTTGAGCCAATGCGCTGCCGAACTTGAAGAGGCCAGCAGGGCTGACACTGAAAGCTGGCGCCAACGTGAGGATCTGGAGTTAGTGGGGGGCATGCGAGCCAGAGCGCTGGACATGAAAGCCAAGGCGCATGACTTGCGTGTTCGTTTAAGCCTGAAACTCCCCCCGACCCATGGCACTCTTCAATTCTTGCTTGAAAAGAGGCTGGTGAGAATCACGTTGAATCGTAAGCGTTCGAAGCTTAAACGAGACTTTATTGATGAGTACGCGATCAAGGATGCTGCTGGCAATTTTATCTGGTGCGCGCATTTTCACTATAAAGACGCCACTACGCCCAAAGCGGATTATGCGGTGGCGCACCTCAAGCTCTGGAGCCAGCGAACATCTGATTATTGGTCGCTGAAGGAAAAGGCGAAAAACCAGCACGATGTGGTTGAGGTGCATCGCGGTCAGATCGGCAAGAACCTTGCCGAACAATGGTTTTTGCCGTTAACCACGTAATGACATGAGCTACGGGTTAAATGCCTCAACTGCGTGGCGTGCGCAGTGAGGTATTTTTGCAGAGACCTCTGGCGCAGCTATCCTGCTAGCCGTTAATGTTCGCTTAAAGAAAAACATAGAAAGGGCTGTTGCATGAAGGTGCTTTGGGGGCTGGGGAAGGTGCTGACGTTGTTGTTCTGGGTTGTCGTTGCGATCAACGTTTTCAAACCCTTGAGCAATCCGTTCGACCTGCTGATCAACCTGGCAGGTAGTCTGCTGTTTTTGACTCATTTGCTTGAGCTGCTGCTGTTCAATAGCAGCCTGCAAGGGCGCCCACATCCTTGGCGTGACCGACTCTACATCCTTTTGGTAGGCATCCTGCACGTACAAACTCTCCCTAAATCTTCCGGACAGGGCAACAGTCATGCGTAAGTTATGTTTAATGGCAGCCCTTTGCAGTCCGTTTGCCCATGCCGAGGTGGTGCAGGTCGAGGCTAACTCGATGATGCGTCTGCCCGCGAATGTGGCCGTTCTGACACTCGAAAAACTCGATGTAGCGGACTACGGCACTCTGCTGATTCCGGCGGGTGTCAGTCAGGTCAACATTGATCAACTGCATTTGGGGCATGAGTCACGCATTGTCATCGTGCCGGCCGAGCGTGGGATTGAGCTGCGTGTAGCCAATGCCGAGCTGGGTGAAGGCAGCCAGATCAGCACGCGCGGTGCAGCGGGGACGTTTGAAAAACCGGCCAGACCTGCCCGTGATCTGAGCCTGAGAATCGAAGCGTTGCAGGCCGATCAACTGTCCATTGACGCCCGTGGCGGCACTGGCGCACCGGGTTTTGTCGGGCTTGATGGTGGCAATGGCGCTGAACCGGGTTGCACCTGGGGATCAGCCGGAGCAGGCGCCAATGGTGACGACGGCGGTAATGGGCATCAGGGCGCTGCGGGCGCACAGGTACGGGTCGAACTGCCCCGAGACTTCCCCGATGATCAGATCAAAGTACTGGTCGATGGCGGTGCAGGCGGCAAACCCGGCGCGGCCGGCCGGGCAGGTGCGGGTGGCAAATCCAAAGGCTGCATTGTTTACCGTACCGATGGCGGCAAATCGGGTCGCCCGGGTCAAACCGGGCAACCGGGTGATGCTGGCCCGGCAGGCGCCGTGACCGTCCAGCGGTTGTAAGAAACGCCCACGTCTCGCGATTTTTAAACATCAAAAGATCGCGAGGCAAGCTCGCTCCTGTCAAACATGAAATAAGTGATTGATTCTAAAGGCCCTGTAGGAGCGAGCTTGCTCGCGATCTTTTGATCTTTATCTAAGAGCACCCTTCTCCCTAGCCCTCTCCCGAAGGAGAGGGAACCGATTGGGGGGATGCTTACGATATTCGCTGTCCTGTTTGATGCGCGACAGCGCGGCGTCGAAGACGGGGCGGCCACTCCTATCAAACACAAAATAAGTAATTGATTCCTAAGGTCTTGTAGGAGCGAGCTTGTCTCGCGATCTTTTGATCTTGATCTGGCTTTTGATCTTGATCTAAGAGGCCCCGTTAAACCACGCTGGCCGAGCGCAGGTTTTGCGCAGAGGGTAACCCGGCAGGACGCCGGGTTAGCCGTGACACGGCCAGGGATGGTTGATCGCAAGGCCTGTGGTGAGGGCATGCCGAGCCACAGCGAGGCACCGAGGGGTTGGGGCAAAAAGCGTTTGGCCACTTTGCGCTTTTCAAAGTGGCACGGCGTAAGGCCGGAATTCTAAGTGGCCGTTACCGCAGCAACGGATATGTACCCAAGAATCCCGAGGTGGATGGTTTTTACGGCTGCACGCAGCCGATCGCAGCCTTCGTACCTCGTCAGCGACTACAGTAACCTGTTTGCTGCGCGACAGCGCGGCGTCGTAGACGGGGGCGGCAACTCCTACAGTTAGGAGGTAGCGACCCCTTCAAAACATCGGGCGCGCCCCGGCAATCGCCACCAGCGCGAGACCTATTAGCAAGTTGCACCCGACCAGGCGGCGAATCCGCCCCATCACCGCCGCGCCTGCCGCCCATTCCTGAGCCTCAACGGCCTTGCGCAATTCGGGCAGTTGCAGTGATTGAATGCGGATAAACAGGGCGACCATGACGATGTACACGCCCATCATGATCTGCACATAACGGGGCGCCGTTTCGAACCCGCTAAAGCGCATGTGCAGCAGGCCGACACCGCTTATCGGCAAAATCACCACCGCGACCCACACCCAGCCAAAAAAACGTTGAAACACTTCAACCCACAGTTTTAGCCGGGCAGGGCCTTCAAGGGCCGTCATTGCGGCGGGGCGCAGGATCATCCAAGCGAAAAACATCCCGCCCACCCAAATCAGGGCCGCCAGTAAATGCAGGCTGTAAGTAACAGCGAAGGTGGTCATTGGGGTACTCCGTTCGGCGCAGGATCAATTAGCGGGGTATGATAGCGGCCATTCGAACCACTGAAAATTTATCCAGCGTTTCTTGCGCCCGAAGAACCATGATTAGTACCGAACTCAAATCCCAGATCCAGGGCGCTTATTCGCGTTTTCTCGAAGCCAAGAGCCTCAAGCCGCGCTATGGCCAGCGTCTGATGATTGCTGAAGTCGCCAAAGTGCTGGGCGATATCGATACCGACGAAGAAAACCATCGTACCGGCGACCCGGCGGTGGTTGCCGTTGAAGCGGGCACCGGTACCGGTAAAACCGTGGCTTACAGCATGGCCGCCATTCCGACCGCCAAGGCTGCGGGCAAGCGTCTGGTGATTGCCACGGCAACTGTCGCCCTGCAGGAGCAGATTGTCTACAAAGACCTCCCGGACCTGATGCGCAACAGCGGGCTGAATTTCAGCTTTGCGCTGGCCAAGGGCCGTGGGCGTTACATGTGCCTGTCCAAACTCGACATGCTGCTGCAAGAAGGCCACGCACAAACCGCGACCGCGCAGTTGTTTGAAGAGGAAGGCTTCAAGATTGAAGTCGACGAAGCCAGCCAAAAACTGTTTACCAGCATGATCGAAAAGCTGGCCGGCAATAAATGGGACGGTGACCGCGACAGCTGGCCCCAGGCGCTGGAAGACCAGGACTGGGCGCGCCTGACAACGGATCACAGCCAGTGCACCAGCCGCCATTGCCCGAACTTCGGTCAGTGCGCCTTTTACAAGGCCCGCGAAGGCATGGGCAAGGTCGATGTGATCGTTACCAACCACGACATGGTGCTGGCTGACCTGGCGTTGGGCGGTGGCGCGGTTTTGCCTGACCCGCGTGACACGCTCTATGTGTTCGACGAAGGTCACCACCTGCCAGACAAGGCCATCGGCCACTTTGCCCACTACACCCGTTTGCGCTCGACCGCTGACTGGCTGGAGCAAACCGGCAAAAACCTCACCAAACTGCTCGCTCAGCATCCGTTGCCGGGCGACTTGGGGCGTTTGCTGGAGCAAGTGCCGGAGCTGACCAAAGAAATCAAGGCCCAGCAGCAATTCATGTTCAGCGCCTGTGAGCAAATCGCTGACTTCAAGGTCGGCGAAGAGCCAGAAGGCCGTGAACGCCCGCGCCACCGGTTTGTGGGTGGCGTGATCCCTGATCACCTGCGTGAAATGGGCATTGAACTGAAGAAGGGCTTTTCGCGCCTGACCGACGTGTTCACCCGTTTGACCGACCTGCTCAAGGACGGCATGGAAGGGGAGGTCAACATCGGCATCTCCAGCCAGCAGGCCGAGGAGTGGTACCCGTTGTTCGGCAGCCTGCTGTCGCGGGCTCAGGGCAACTGGGAGTTGTGGACGGCCTTTACCACTGAAGACCCTGAAGACAACCCGCCCATGGCGCGCTGGCTGACCCTGGCTGAAAGTGGTTCGCTGTTCGACATCGAGGTTAACGCCAGCCCGATTTTGGCGGCCGAGATGCTGCGTCGTAACCTGTGGAACGTGGCCTACGGTGCTCTGGTGACCTCGGCGACGCTGACCGCACTGGGCACGTTTGATCGCTTCCGCATGCGCGCCGGTCTGCCGAAAACCGCAGTCACAGCGATTGTGCCGAGCCCGTTCCATCACGCTGATGCGGGGGTGCTGCGTGTACCGGATCTCAAGGCTGACCCGCGTGATGCGACTGCGCACACGGCGGCGATCATTCGTGACCTGCCGGGGCTGGTTGAAGGTTCGCGCGGCACGTTGGTGCTGTTCTCTTCGCGCAAGCAAATGCAGGACGTTTTCGACGGCCTGGAGCGTGACTGGCGCAAGCAAGTGTTTATCCAGGGCAACTTGTCCAAGCAAGAGACCCTGAATAAACACAAGGCGCGGGTGGATGGCGGCGACTCCAGCGTGTTGTTCGGCCTGGCCAGTTTTGCCGAAGGCGTGGACTTGCCCGGTGCTTATTGCGAACACGTGGTCATTGCCAAAATCCCCTTCTCGGTGCCCGATGATCCTGTTGAAGCGGCCTTGGCAGAATGGATCGAAGCCCGTGGCGGTAATCCCTTCATGGAGATTTCAGTGCCCGATGCATCGCTCAAGCTGGTACAGGCCTGCGGGCGTTTGCTGCGTACCGAACAGGACCGCGGCACCATCACATTGCTCGATCGGCGGCTGGTGACCCAGCGCTATGGCAAGGCGATTCTGAATGCCTTGCCGCCGTTTCGACGCGAAATTTCATAAGTGCAAGCCGGCGTCCATGCCGGCCTTGCTGTCGTCTATGCTGTGAGCTTCAAAGCCTCACAGGCCGTATTTGGCCGTTAGGGAGAACCAGATTCATATGATTCGCCGTTCACTGTCTGCAGCTTTTGCGTTGCTGGTCACGACCCCGTTGTTGGCGGCGCCTGCCGGTCAACAAACCCTGTTCAATTTCGTTCGCCCGGCCGATGTGGTGCAAGTGGCGACCGTGGATGCGAACTTGCCGCAGTACAACGCAGAGCAAACGGCGGAAGGTGAAGTACTGCGTCGTGTGACCTTTAACCCGGCCGCGGCCCCCAGCTTGCGCCTGACCCCGCAAGCCGGTGTGTGGGACTGGTCGCAATCGGGAATGATGACTCTGCGTATCCAAAACGCCATGAACTGGGCCCTCACGCTCGATGTGACGGTGCAGAGCAAGGACGGCAAGACCCTCACCAGCCGTGTTGACCTGCCGGCCGGCCCTGCGCAAACCCTGTTGCTGCCGTTGCAGGCCAACTCTCCCCGCAGCCAGGGCATGCGCGCAGGCCCGCCGATGCCAATGACTATCGACGGGCAGCGCAGTTTGCTGGCCAGCAGCCAGGGCGAAATTGACCGCAGCCAAGTGGTCTCGGTGACGTTGTCGATTCCGCAGCCCAATGCCGCGCAAAGCATCCTTCTTGAGCGCTTCGGTGTGCAGGACGGCGCGGGTGTGATCAAGACCGTTTATGGCTCGATTGTCGATGGCTACGGTCAGTCCACTCGGGCCAAATGGCCAGAGCGTGTGTCCAGCGATGAGCAGCTCAAAGCCTCAGCAGCCAAAGAACAGCAACAGCTCAAAGGCTGGCTGGCGGCGCGCAGCGGGCTGGATCAGTACGGCGGGTTGCTCAAAGGCCCGGCGTTTGACGCGTCGGGGTTTTTCCGCACAGAAAAGCGTAATGGTCGCTGGTACCTGGTCACCCCTGAAGGTCATCCGTTTTACTCGTTGGGCCTGAACGCCGTGACCGCTGAGGACAGCCAGACCTACGTGACTGGGCGTGAGTGGATGTTTACCGATTTGCCCAAGCCCGGTGCACCTTTGGCCGGTTATTACGGGACTTCGGATCATGACAGCAACAACGGCTCCTCCCAGGGGCGGGCGTTTGATTCGGGGCGCTGGTACAACTTCTACGCGGCCAACTTGCAGCGCCTCTACGGTGAGCCGTGTGCGGTCGGCAAAGCCGAGCCGGGCGCCGATCCCGCAATTCCTTGTGCCCCTGAAGCCTTTGATGCCAAGCGTTGGCAGGCTCACACCCTGGATCGCCTGCAAGCCTGGGGTTTTAATACGATCGGCAACTGGAGCGACCCGGCGCTGGGCGTTAACGACCGTGTGCCTTACACCTTGCCGTTGTCGATTGTGGGCGATTACAACAGCATCAGTACCGGCACCGATTGGTGGGGCGGCATGCCCGATCCGTTTGACCCGCGCTTTGCCATGGCCACCGAACGCGCAGTGGCGATTGCCGCCCGTGATCACCGTGATGACCCGTGGCTGATCGGCTACTTTGCCGATAACGAACTGGCGTGGGCTGGCGGCGGTGACGACCCTCAGTCACGTTTTGCCCTGGCGTTGGGTACCTTGCGCATGACCACGGATGCGCCGGCCAAGCGTGCGTTCCTCAAGCAACTGCGCGACAAGTACCGTAACCAGCAAGGCCTGTCCAAAGCCTGGGGTGTTGATATCCCGGCGTGGGAGTTGATGGAAGACCCGGGGTTCAACGGCCCGCTGCCGAATGCAGAGCATCCGGAAATTGAAGCGGATTACACCTACTTCCAGAAAGTCTTTGCCGATACGTACTTCAAGACCATCTCCGATTCGCTGAAATGGCATGCGCCGAATCACTTGTTGCTGGGCGGGCGCTTTGCCGTGAGCACCCCTGAAGCTGTGGCGTCGTGCGCGCAGTATTGCGACGTGCTGAGCTTCAACTTCTACACCCTGCAACCGCAGGACGGTTATGACTTCGCCAAGCTGCGTGAACTGAACAAGCCGGTGATGATCACCGAGTTCAACTTTGGCTCCCGCGACCGTGGCCCGTTCTGGGGTGGCGTGACTGAAGTGGCCAGCGAAGAAGCACGTGGCCCGGCGTATGCCAAGTTCATTAAGCAGGCCGTGGCCGAACCGTCGATTGTCGGGGTTCACTGGTTCCAGTACCTGGACCAGCCGGTAACCGGTCGCTTGCTTGATGGTGAAAACGGCCACTTCGGCATGATCGGCATCACCGACCTGCCGTTCACCGGTTTTGTCGACAGCGTGCGCAAGACCAACCTGCAAGCGCTCGACCAGTTGGGCCAGGAGGCGGCTAAAGCCCAGGTTGACGCCGACAAAGCCCTCAAGGCTCCGGTGCAAACCCCACAAGACGCCAACGGTGGCCGCTCTGGTGCGGGCCATGCAGGCGGGCATTCGGGCAAAGGTCACTGATATTTCTGATTAGCGGCGATACATTTTGTCGCACCAGGGGGCTTTGAGCTTCACTTCTTGGCGTCGGCGACTAAGGTTTGCGTTCCAATTGAAGGGAATCAAACCAATGGACGCAAAAGGATCGTGTGACAGTCGGTTTGCTGCGGTGCAGCAAGCCTTCGAAGAAATCTTTGATGACCCCCAGGAGCGCGGTGCTGGGCTGTGCATCCAGGTCGGCGGCGAGACGGTAGTCGACCTGTGGGCGGGCGTGGCGGATTTAGAAAGGACCAAGCCCTGGAACCGGGACACGCTGGTCAATACCTACTGCGCGATAAAACCTTTCACTGCGGTAGCCACCTTGATGTTGGTGGAAGAGGGCAAGCTGGCGCTTGATCAGCCAATTTGCCATTACTGGCCCGAGTTTGCCCAGGGCGGCAAGGATCAGGTCACCTTGCGCCAAGTGTTGTCGCATACCTCCGGGACCCCTGCCTTGCGTTTGCCGAGTCGCACGCCCGAGATGTATGACTGGGATGAGATGGTCAAAAAAACAGCCGCAGAGCCATTATGGTGGCAGCCCGGTACAGAACTTGGGTACGGCGCCACGACTTACGGGTGGATTCTCGGTGAATTGATCCGTCGGGTTGATGGCCGGGAGCCCTGCCGGTTTATTCGCGAGCGCATTACCGAGCCCAATGGATTGGAAGTACAACTGGGAGTGGCTGAACAGGACTTTCACAGAATCGCCCACTTTGGCCGGGCTGAAGGGCGTGAAGGTGACAGCTTTGCGATAGCTTTGCGGCATGTGATGTCCAAACAACCCGAGCACGTAGCGACACTGGCATTTACCAACCCTGCTGTAGGCCCCAAACAAACCACGGATCCTCGCTGGTGGTCTTACCGTCAACCGGGTGTGAACGGCCATGGCACGGCTCACGGTCTGGCCGGTTTTTACAGTGCGCTGCTCGGTGGGCGTCTGATTGGCCCTGAACTGCTCAGCGAGTTCACCCGCGAGCACAGCAACAGCATGGATCGCGTGTTATTGCGCCCGATGCGCTATGGGTTGGGCTGCATGTTGGAGCAGCAAGCTGACCAGGCCGCGTCCAAGTGCATGGGCCCCAATACCTTTGGGCATGTCGGGTTGGGTGGCCCCGTCAGTTTTGCAGACCCGGAGCGGGATGTGAGCTTTGGTTTTGTGACCACAACCATTGGTAGTCATGTTCTGCTGGATCCGCGTGTCCGCAAGCTTGCCACGTTGGCCTACGCCGCACTTTAACGTTCTCGGGCGGCCTGATAAGTGCTTCAGATTGCGATCTTCAACCCCGTGAAGATCGCAGTCTCTTGCAGCGTTCGACCAGGCCGCTGCCCCGGACTTTTTCACAAAAAATCCATCTCACGCCTGATACCCTGCGCACCTTGATGAAAATGCCCAGAAATTGTGCGTTCTGACCGGCTTGCTCTGTTTCAAAATCCTACCGGTACTGGAACAATGCACGCCTTGTAGAGCCATGCTTGATCCAGGAGGTAGGGGTGCACATTCAAGGGTTTCACGACCTCAATTTCGAAGCCGTGCGTGAGGCGTTTGCTGATTTGTTTAATGATCCGCAAGAGCGCGGCGCAGCCCTGTGTATCCAGATAGCGGGCGAAACAGTGCTCGATCTGTGGGCCGGTACGGCTGATAAAGACGGCGAACAGGCTTGGCACACAGATACCATCGTTAATCTGTTTTCGTGCACCAAGACCTTTACCGCAGTGACGGCCTTGCAACTGGTCGAAGAGGGCAAGCTGGCACTGGATGTTCCCGTTGCTCGCTATTGGCCTGAGTTTTCAGCGGCTGGCAAAGAGTCCATCACCCTTCGCCAGTTGTTGAGCCACCGTGCGGGTTTGCCTGCGCTGCGTGAATTACTGCCGGCTAGCGCGTTGTATGAATGGCCAACCATGGTCGATGCACTGGCCGCAGAGGCGCCATGGTGGACACCGGGCGAAGGTCATGGTTATGCCGCGATTACCTACGGCTGGTTGCTGGGTGAGCTGATTCGTCGTGCAGACGGTCGCAGTCCCGGGCAGTCGATTGTGGCTCGCACAGCCAGGCCATTGGGGCTGGACTTTCATGTCGGGCTGTTAGATGAAGAGTTTCACCGTGTCGCGCATGTTGCCCGCACCAAGGGCAACATGGGTGATGAAGCGGCCCAACGGATGTTGAAAGCGATGATGAATGCCCCGTCTTCCATGACGACACGGGCATTTACCAATCCGCCGTCTATTATGACCAGCACCAATAAGCCGGAGTGGCGTCGTATGGAACAGCCCGCAGCGAATGGTCATGGTAATGCGCGAAGTTTGGCCGGCTTTTATAGCGGGTTGTTGGAGGGGAAATTGCTGGAAGCCGAAATGCTTGAGCAACTGACCCGTGAACACAGTTTGGGCGAGGATAAAACCTTGCTCACCCGGACGCGTTTCGGGCTGGGCTGCATGCTTGATCAACCGGGCGTACCCAATGCCACGTTTGGCCTTGGGCCAAAGGCGTTTGGTCACCCTGGAGCAGGTGGTTCAATTGGCTTTGCCGACCCTGAACGCGAGGTTGCATTCGGGTTTGTGACTAATTCACTGGGGCCTTATGTATTGATGGACCCACGCGCGCAAAAGTTGGTGAAAGTATTGGCACAGTGTTTATAACCGGGTTTTTATAAACCGTAGGTCGGAACGCGATAGCTTTTATGTGTTCAATACGTTTTTTTATATGGGCGTAGTGCCTTTTATTTTTAATTCATTGTGTGGATATTCAATGTCATCTAATAAGACTCTCGCTCTGGCTCTTTGCCTGGCTATTACCGGTTGCGCACAAACTCCACAGAATGACGCCGAAGGTGGCCACAAATGGTGGCAGTTCGGGTCGTCTGATCAGGCTCCGACCGCTGGGGACAAAACTGCCAGCGCTTCAGCCAAACCAACGAACACGCCAGCAGCCAAAACCGCCATCTCGAACAAAGGAGCGAATTGTGAAAGCGTGGATTGTATTGCTGCTGGCTCTGACCTTGCCGATGACGG
>NZ_WIWK01000099.1:0-22970 GCF_009600165.1 Pseudomonas sp. FSL R10-0399 | reverse complement strand
GTACAGGCGGTGTAGGCGGCTTGCTGGGCGGTGGAGTGGGTGCGGTGGTGGGCGTAGGCGCCGGTGTCGGGGTGGGAGCAGGTACTTCGTCCTCAGGTGCGGGTGTCGGTGCCGGAGCGGGTGCCGCAGCAGGTGCTGGCGCGGGTGCGGGTGCAAGTTCGGGAACTGGCCTGGTCACAGGTTTGGTTGGAGGCGTGGTTGGCGGGCTGGGTAATTTGGGCAAGAAAAACTGACGAAATTGCACCTGGCCGGTTCGACGGCCATACCTACAACGCCTACGCTTGGTTGAGACGAGGGATTGTCATGAATCCCTCGTCTTTTTTTTGTATCCAGGTTGTAGGACTGCTGTTTGGACAGCGTCATTGCTTAATGGCGCGTCCAGGCCATTAAGCCGCTGTTGTTGACCATGGAGTGTCATATGCGAACTTATGTCCCGTTCTTGTTATTGGCCTTGGCCCCGTGCGTGGGTGCCGAACCGCTTCCACGCTATCTCAACAGCAACGAAACCCTGCAGTCGCTGCCCGCGCCCAACTTGCCGGTGGATGCCTATCGCCCGCAAACACCTGCCTTAAAGCTGCCCAAACCGGCCGCGACCGACGCCCAGCCCTTGATGATGAGTACCCGCCTGACCATCCGCAAATTGCAGATCGAGGGCGGCACGGTGTACCCGCTGCAAGAGCTGGGCGCCGCCTATAAATCGTTGCTGGGGCATGAAATTACCCTCAGTGAGCTGATTGAAGCGACGCGCACCATCACTCAGCGCTACCAAACCGATGGGTACTTGTTGTCGTACGCGTTTTTGCCGCCGCAGAACTTTGATCAGGGCCTGGTACGGGTGGTGCTGGTCGAGGGGTATATCCGCGATTACCAGGTGGAGGGTGATGTCGGGCGGGTCAAAGGCTTTATTGATGAACTGGTCGACAAACTCAAGGGCGAACGCCCGCTGACCCGCAAAACCTTTGATCGCTATGCCACGCTGATGAGCCGTATTCCGGGGGTGACGTTGCAGGCGCAAGTGCCGCCGCCGGGCACCACCGATGGGGCGGCGACGCTGCACGTCACGGCCAGCCGCAAACCGTTCACCACCGGCATGAGCCTCGTTGAAGGCAGCCGCGACAGTACCCAGGCCCTGTTCAGCGTCAACAGCAACTCGCAAACCGCCATGGCCGAGCAATTGACCGTGAGCGGGCTGTTCCCGCCGGGGCACGACAAAGAACACTACTACCGCATTGATTACAGCCAGTACCTGAACGCCGAGGGCACTCAGTTGAGCCTGTATGGCACGCGCTATCGCAGTGATCCGTCCACCAGCATTGCGACCAGTGACGGTTTTGAGCTCAAGCCCCACCGCGAAAATGACCGTTTTTCGATTGGCGTCAGCCACCCGCTGATCGTCGCGCCTGACCAATGGTTAAGCGTTGCGGGCCGTTTATACGGAGTAAACGATAAAACCGATTACGACATCGTCGGTTATTCGCAAACCATCAGCGAAAAAACCAATGTACGGGCTTTGGCGGTTGAAGGGGATTGGCGCAAGTCCACGGGCCAACAATTGCGGATTGTCAGCGCAGGTTTATATCAAGGGATTAATGGGTTGGGGGCCAAGACGGAAAGTAACTTGACCGGCAATCACTATGATCTGGATTTCTTTCGCTTGCGTGTGTCAGGTGTTCAAAGTAATACGTTTTTCGATAATTGGCAGGGCGTAGTATCGGGCGCTTTGTATTGGAGTGACGATACATTGGCGGACAGTGAGCGTGCTGTATTCGGCGGTCAAAATTTTGGCCGTGGTTATCCCGATGATCAAGCGTCAGGTGATAAAGGCTGGGGTGTGGCCTATGAACTCAACTACAGTTTTAATCGCGACGGTGAGTGGGTGAAACTGTTGCAGCCTTATGCTGTATTGGATAAGGCGAAAACCTGGTTTAACGAACTTCCGCTAAAAGGCTCTGATATGTCATCTGCTGCTGTCGGGCTGCGTTTTGGTGATAAGCGTTATTACAATATATCGCTGGAAGTGGCCAAGCCTATGTCGGATATGGCGTTGGACAGTTTTAACCGCCGGCCGCGTTATACCTTGAGTTTTAGTTATCAGTTATAAGGATGTGCTTGTCTTGCGATCTTTAAACAATCAAAAGATCGCGAGGCAAGCTCGCTCCTACAGTAGTAGGTGGGGTTATGGGCGGACGGAGTAGAGTTTGGAGACGGGGAATAAGTAATTGAGGGTGTGGATTAAACGGTCGTGATAGATCGGTTTGCGGAACAAGTCCAGGACTTGCAAACGCAATAAGTCGCTGACATTGTCCATGTCGGCATGGCCGGAAATAACGATGACGGGCAGGTGTTGTCGTGCGGTGTGATTTCGCAGGCGCTGGATTAATGCAATGCCGCTTTCTTCGGGCATGCGCAGGTCGGTGATAACCAGGGCAATGTCCGGGTGAACGGTCAACTGCTGAAGGGCGAGTGAGACTGAGGTTGCCGTAAAGCAACAAAAGCCCTCGCCCTCCAGCAGTTCGGCCAGCTCCAGCAGAGCGTCCTCTTCGTCGTCTACCAAGAGAAGCTGTTGGCGTTTAGATCGGCTGTTCATGATGTTAAGCGGGTTTGGTAACAGCGTTTTTAATCGTTGTAAACATTGTATCGATTGAGCCCGATATTGGGGTGACGAAGGCCGCTAAAGCGATAGCGACCATCGCTGCAATAATGGTATATTCAATACCCGACGCGCCCTCTGTACGTTGGAAGAATAGCTTGGCTTTACCTGTCATATAGGTATAGGCCGGGACATAGACTTTCAAAGCAGTGTTTGAAAACATTTGATATCTCCTACTACCCCGTCTTCCAGGCGGCTAGTCCATTTATTGATGTTTCGCTAAATTTATTTAGGTGCAGTCACCGCCGTTTGAATAGTGGTAAACATGGCCTTGATTTGAGTAGATATAGGCGTCACAAAGGCAGCGAGAGCAATCGCAACCATGGCGGCAATAATCGCATACTCAATACCCGACGCCCCTTCAGTGCGCTTTGCAAACTGTTTGACATGGTGCGCCACGAAGAGTTGGGTCGGAACATAGACTTTCAGAACGGTATTGGTAAACATCTGATTTCTCCTGGGTGCACCAAAGAGGGCACTTCGCAGCAAGGGGACGACGTAATTACTATTTGCCATCACAGCATTGGCAAGAAAAGGGAATCCATCAACTGTTAAAAAGCACTAATGCAAAAGTATTAATCCAAAAGTGTCCATGTGAAAGTTACGGTAAATCAAGGTCTTCGGCGGCACTCTATTTTTTTTGAGTTGCCTAATGGCATTTTGCTTTGTGTGCGCTACTTTCAAATAGCGAAATGGTCGCAATAATAATGCCTGTCATAGCGACCGATAAGCGAATGGATTTCCTGATGTGCAGTACAGAGTGGCAAAGGGAGTGTGTTAATGAATAACCGACGCAGTTTGATCCTGGCCGCGCTCTTGTTTATCGGTGCCATTGCCGCGGGTTTTTGGGGTTTGGTAATAACCCGCCAGCAGCCGGTTGCGCAGGTACCGGTAACCCAGGTCGTTGAGCAGAGTGTCGCCACAGTTGAAGACCAGACGCGCAAACCCGTGGTGGTGCTGGTACGCGATGTTGCCCCGCATGTGGCCTTGACGGCCGACGATGTGACCCTTGAAAAATTGCATACGGCGCCCGCAGGCAGTTATGCCTCGGTTGATCAGGTGGTAGGGCGTGCTCCGTGGCGCAGCTTGAGCGCGGGTACCTGGCTGAATGAACAAAGCTTTGAAGTCGGTGGGCCGCTGGCGCGGATGATCCGCCCGGATGAACGCGCACTGGCGGTGGCCATTGATGAAGTGATCGGCGCCAGCGGGCAGTTGTCCCCCGACGATTATGTAGACGTGTTGCTGTCCCTGCGCGAGGACCAGTCCAACCCGCAGCAGTCGGCACAAGTGGTGGTGCCGGCCGTGCGTGTGTTGAGCGTGGGGGATGAGGTGGGGCAGAGCAGCGACGGTCAGTCATCCAAGGCAACGCTGAGTGCCGACGAAGCCCTCAAACAAGTACAGCGCCGGGCCACTGCACGTTCGGCCGTGCTGGCCGTTCCCGCGCCGCTGCTCAGCCAGCTGATGCTCGCAGCCCAGGCGGGCACCTTGCGCCTGGCGGTGCGCAGCGCCAAGGAAGATCGCTTGAGCAAGTACTGGGCGGGTGAGCAAGACGCCCCAAGCAAGCTTGAGAACGCCCGACGCGACCTTTATCAGTTCAACCAATTGGCCTTTACCGGCCCGGCAAAAGTCGCCCCGGTGGCGAACCCTGGCGGCGGCGTCGTTCCGCGTGCGCGGGGCATCGAAATTATTCGCGGCAACCAAACGGCCCAACAGCCTGCTCAATAAAAAAAGCCTGATCTGCAAGGAAGACCCTATGAGCCATCGTTGCGTAGCGCTGTACAAACGAGCTGTCTGGACTCTGGTTCTAAGCAGCTTGCCTTTTGAAATGGCCTTGGCCGCGCCCTCCAATTGCTCAGCGCTAGGGCAATTGCCAGCGGTGCTGGAAGTGGGGCAGGGCATCCAGCAAGCACTGGATTCGCCGGTTGCCATTACGCGCATTGCCGTCGGTGATCCGGGCATTGCCGATGTGCATGCCAACGGCAGCAACGCCTTTTTGCTCACCGGTGTCGCGCCGGGCACCACCAGCTTGATGGTCTGGACCGCCTGTTCGAAAACCCCGCGCCAGAGCATGGTGTTCGTCAAGGGCAAAGCCACCCAGAGCTTTACCAGCGCCTCCGTGTCGCCCTCAGAAGACCCGGCGTTGCTCAGCCAGGTGCAAACCGATATTCGCTTTGTCGAGGTCAGCCGGACCAAGCTGCAGGAAGCCAGCACGTCGATCTTTGGTCAGGGCAGCAACTTTCTGTTTGGTTCACCCAACTCATTCATCACCAACGCTGAAAACATCATCACCGGCGGTCCGATCGCCAACAGCAAAAACTTCAACATCGGCTTTGGAGGTGGCCGGGTCCGGGCGATGATCAATGCGCTGGAGGGCAGCGGTTTTGCCTACACCCTGGCGCGGCCGAGCCTGGTGTCATTGAGCGGGCAAAGTGCGACCTTTCTGGCGGGGGGCGAAGTACCGATCCCTGTGCCGAGCAGCGGCAGCGATAACGTGTCGATCGAGTACAAGGAGTTCGGTATTCGCCTCACGCTGACTCCGACCGTGGTCGGCAACAACCGCATCCTGCTCAAGGTCGCACCCGAAGTCAGCGAGCTGGATTACACCAACGCGGTGAACATCGCCGGGACGCTGGTGCCGGGGCTTAACGTACGCCGTACCGACACCAGCATCTCGCTGGCCGATGGCGAAAGTTTTGTCATCAGCGGCTTGATCAGTACGCGCAACACCTCGCAGGTGAACAAATTCCCGGGGCTGGGTGACGTGCCGATTCTGGGGGCGTTTTTCCGCGATTCGAACATCAGCCGCGAAGAAAAAGAGCTGCTGATGATCGTGACCCCGCATCTGGTTCAACCCTTGGCTGCCAATGCGCCCCTGCCGAGCATGCCGGGCGAAAAGCTGCGCAATTACGACCCCAACTGGTATCGCTTGTATTTCCTTGAAAACGGCAATTTCAATCGCCGTAGCGGGTTATCCCAATGAGCCAGAGCCTGAGCCAGACGTTTCTCGCGCTGACGCGCAACAACACCGATCTTGAGTGGCTGCAGGGTGCGTTGGCGCCGCTCGGCCAAGTGGTGGGGGCGGGTACCAGCAGCCTTGATGAACTGCTCGCATTAATTGACGTGACCTTTGCCGGGCTGGTGTTTGTGGGGCTGGACCGGGAGAAGGTGGTGGCCCAGTGCGCGTTGATCGAAGGCGCGCTAGAGGCCAAGCCGATGCTGGCGATCGTGGCCTTGGGCGACGGCATGGACAACCAGTTGGTGCTCAATGCTATGCGTGCCGGGGCACGGGATTTTGTCGCCTATGGCTCGCGCTCCAGTGAAGTGGCGGGGCTGGTACGGCGGTTGAGCAAGCGCCTGCCGCCGGTGACGCCGAATACCGAGCTGGGCGGCCTCAGCGTGTTGTTCAGCGCGCAATGCAACGCCGATGGCGCGCTGCTGGCCAGCCACTTGGCGCTGGTGGTGCAAAAGAGCGGGCAGAAAACCCTGTTTCTGGATTTGGGCATTCCCCGTGGCGACGGCCTGGCGCTGTTGGGCCTTGAAAGCTCGTTCTTTTTTGGCGATGCGCTGCGGCATTTGCGGCGCCTGGACAGCACCTTGATCGACAGTGCGTTCACCAAAACCCCGGACGGCTTGCGGGTGTTGGCCCACAGCAACGCCGACGAGCCTCTGGAGCACACCAGCGCCGCCGAGTTGTACATGTTGCTCAGTGCTTTGCGTCAGCACTTCCAGCACATTGTGGTGAACCTCACGGGCCAGCCGGATGGCGAGGCGTTGCGCACGTTCGTGACTCACTGTGACAAGTTGCTCTGGTACGTCGATCAGAACGTGCTCGATTGCCGCCGCAATCTGGATGTACTTAACCTCTGGCGCAACAAGGGCATGAAACTCGAACACACGGGGCTGGTGGTCGACCGCTGCCTGCGGGGGATTGCTCCGGATGTCGATGCGTTGGCCAAGAGCTTTGATTTACCGGTGCTGGTGTCGTTGCCGCTGAGCGCCGAGTTACGCCTCAATGCGAAAAATCAGGCTGTCACGTTGTTTGAGCTGGGGCCGCGCGAGGCCTTGAGCCAAGGCTTGAAAAAGATCGGTGAACAGTTGGCCAAGCGCTCTGTGGCGTCGGGCAAACCGTCCTCAGTCGCGGACAAATGGCTTAACCGTCTGTGGGGGTCCAAATGACCAAAGAGCAGCTGTTCGGTTCCGGGCTTCACAAAGACGGGCGCGCCGACCACGACGGCCTGAAAATGGTGCTGCACCGTTACATCATTGACGCCATCGAGGAGAGCGGCAAAAACCTGCTGGAAGATTCGCGCCATGCCTTGTCGCAGTTTGTCACCGACCGCGTGGCCGAATACGTATCGCGTTTGCACCTGGCCATTTCGCGCTACGAGATGGAACGTCTGGCAGAGGAAATCGTTGACGAGCTGACAGGGTTCGGGCCGCTGGAAGTGCTGCTGCGCGACAGCGCCGTTACCGAGATTCTGGTCAACGGCCCGCACCATGTGTTTGTTGAACGTGACGGTCTGTTGAGCCACAGCGATTTGCGTTTTATCGACGATCATCACGTCGAGCGTGTGATGCAGCGCATTTTGGCGCCGCTGGGTCGGCGCCTGGATGAGTCGTCACCCATGGTCGATGCACGGCTGCCCGACGGCAGCCGGGTGAACGCAATCATCCCGCCCATTGCGCTGGACGGTCCCTGCCTGTCGATCCGGAAGTTTCGCAAAGACATGCTCAAAAGCAGCGACCTGGTGGCGATGCAAACCATCGATCAGTCGATCTATGAGTTTTTTCAGGAGTCGGTGGGCAAGCGCTGCAACATTTTGATCAGCGGCGGTACCGGCACCGGCAAAACCACGTTGCTGAATATCCTCAGCCAATTGATCAACCCGCACGAGCGCTTGGTCACCATTGAAGACGTGGCCGAATTACAGTTGGGCCACCCCCACGTGGTGCGCCTTGAAACCCGCCCGCCGAATTCCGAAGGGCACGGTGAAGTCAAATCCAGCGACCTGATCCGCAACGCCCTGCGGATGCGCCCGGACCGCATCATCCTCGGCGAGATTCGAGGCGTGGAAGTACTCGATGTGCTGACGGCGATGAACACTGGCCACGATGGTTCGATGAGCACCGTTCACGCCAACACCGCGCAAGACGCCTTGTTACGCCTTGAAACCCTGGTGGGTTTGACCGGCCGTACGGTGGCGGAAAAAACCCTGCGCCAGATGATCTGCGCCGCCCTCGACGTGATTATCCAGCTGACCCGTATGTCTGACGGGCGCCGCTGTGTCAGTGAAGTGCTGGAAGTGGTGGGCGTGCGTGACGATGTGTACGTCACCAACACCTTGTTCCGGCTGGACAAACGCACCGGCTTTGGCTTTGTGCGTGAGGCACTGAACCCGGCAAGCGACAAGTTGCGTCGCGACCCGATTCTGAATGCCAACGGCTGAGGCGTAGATCATGATTCCGGCCCTGATACTGTTCGCGATCAGCCTGATGATGTTCATGATGTCGATGAACCTGGTCTACCGCGCCTTGCGCGATCCCACCACCAGCCGGGTGCTGGGCCGCTTGACCGAGGGCCACCCGCAACTGGCGGACAAGGTGCTGGGTGTCGAGTGGCTGGACCGGGCGTTTTTGCAGGCGGGGTTGGGTCGCCCTTCGGAGCGTTTGGGGTTGTGGCTACTGATCTGGGCCGGGGCGGTGGCATTGGCGGCTCTGCTGGGCGGCTGGTTTTTTTTTCTGGTGTTCCTGGTCGCGCCGCCGGTCTGCGTAAAGCTTTTTGTCAGCTGGCGTTACCAGCGTCGCGTCAAGCGCATGGTTGAGCAATTGCCGCAATTGCTTGATCACTGCGTGCGCAGCCTGAAGGCCGGGCGCACCTTGGCCGATGCGGTACTCAATGCCATCGAGGCCTCCCATGACCCGCTCAAAGACAGCATCAGCCGGGTGGCGCGCAACGTGCAGTTGGGCGTGAGTTTGCCCGAGGCGGTGCAGGATTTTGCCGAGCTGTATGAGCGCGATGAATTTCGCATGTTTGCCCTGGGCTTGAAGGTCAACCACCGCTACGGCGGCAACGCCAGCGAACTGCTGGAAAACCTCATCGTGTTGATCCGTGAGCGTGAATCAGGGGCGCGCAAGCTCAAGGCCATGACTGGTGAAACGCGGGTCACGGCGTTGGTGCTGGCGCTGTTGCCGCTGTTGGTGGGCGGCTATTTCATGGTCACCAACCCGACCTTTCTGGTGAATATGTGGCACGACGCGAGTGGTCAACATTTGCTGATTGCCGCGTTTGGCTTGCAAGCCATTGGCTGTTTTGCCTTGTGGCGCATGGTACGGAGCGTATGACATGGCCTTGCTGATTTGCGCAGTGTTGCTGTTGGCAGGCCTTGGGGTCTTGATCCATAGCGCGGTTCAACAGCGCTTGCGCCAACAACGGGTGGTGCAACGCCTTGAGGGCGAAAAGACCGGCCCGGGAAAGATCAGCGTGTGGATGCGCGCATTGGGCAGCAGCAAGTTTGGCCAGCGCTCGGTGTCCATGGACAACGAAACCCAAGTGTTGCTGAACCGCGTGGGCTGGCGCACGGCAAGCCAGCGTTCGCTGTTTGCGGCGTTCCAGGTCGGTACGCCGGTGGCCATGGCCGGGCTGGCGTTTCTGGGGCATGAACTGTTTTACCCGGGTTCCGGCTATTTGATGATCGTGCTGCTGTTTGCTTTGGCGCTGGGGTATCTGATCCCCAAACGCATGCTTGCCCACGTCGCTAAAAAGCGTCAGGAAGCGGCGGCAGTTGAGGTGTCGACGTTTATTCCACTGCTGCGCATTTTGTTCGAATCGGGCATGGCGGTGGAGCAAGCGCTGCGCGTGTTAAGCATCGAAGCGCGGCAACTGTTGCCGGTGATCACAGGCGAGCTGCGGCTGGTGCTGGCCCGCGTGGACTCGGGCCTGGAGTTGAGCCAGGAACTGGACAAGGCGGCCAGTTTGCTGGCGGTGGATGAGTTTGACGACACCTGCGTGATTCTCAAGCAATTGCTGCAGCAGGGCGGTGGTGCGATGAAATCGTTGCAGTCACTGAAAAGCCTGTTGGATGACCGACGTCTCACCCGCATGGAGGAATACATCTCAAAAATGTCCGCCAAGATGTCGGTGGTGATGATGATGTTTTTGTTTCCGGCGTTGCTGATTGTGTTGGGCGGGCCGAGTTTTATTGCTATCGCACGGGCCTTTGGCTCTTGATCAGGAGTATGAGCATGAAAGCAGTCATGGCCGTGTGTGCATTGTTGATGCTGGGGGGATGTGCCACCGGGGGGCCGAGCAACCCGCCGTGGGCCGCCTTTAGCGGTGGCAGTTGCGGCAAGTTGAGCGACGATCAGGAACTGTCGATGAACCTGGCCGACGACATGGCCAAGGAGGGCAAGCTGCACGCCAGCCTGGCCAACTTGCAAAACTTGCCGGAGGGCTTCGCCCAGGTGCAACTGCGCAAGGCGCGGATCTATCGCCAGTTGGGTCGCCCTGAAGCCGGGCCGTTGTACCGCGGGCTGCTCGGCACCTGCTTGAGCGCCGAAGGTGATCATGGCCTGGGCCAGTTGGCGGCAGCGCGAGGCGATAACACGCTGGCGGCGTCCTACCTTGAGCGTGCAGCGCAAGCGGCGCCCACGGACGAAAAAATCCGCAATGACCTGGGCGTGGTGTACCTCAACCAACTGCGCACCGACGAAGCGCGTTTTGAGTTTTTGACGGCGCTGGAGCTTAAGCAGTCGGATCAATTGGCGGCGTTGAACCTGGTCACCTTGCTCATCTATCAGGACCAATGGAACCAGGCGGCGGAGCTGGCCAGCCGCGCTGAATTGACCCCTGAACAAGTGAGTGACGCACAAGCCAGGGCCCAGGCCCTGAAAACCCAGGCTGCCAAACCGGCCAGTCATCAGGTGGCTGCAATCAAATAACGCGTTGGAGGTTTGCCATGAAATGTTCGATTCGTTTGGCCGTGCTGTTGGGCGTGATGCCGCTGAGCGTGCTGGCGATTGAGCCGGGGCCGGCGTCTCAGTACCAGCAGGAAACCGAGCGCTGGTTGCAACTGCAAGTCAGTGGTCAGGCCCAGTCCAAGGAACGCCAGGTGGCGACCCCGGCCGAGCGCGAACGCAGCCTGCAACGTTGGCTGGACAGCTACACCCACCCCATCCCTGAGTACTACAAACAGGACGAAGGCGGTAAGGCCAAGCAGCAATAAGGCACTGTCGCCGCGGCCTCATGCTTGTAGTCGCTGACGAGGAACGAAGGCTGCGATGCGGGCCCCGGACAGCCGTGTGGGGTCGCTGCGCAACCCATCGCAGCCTCGCTACGCTCGTCAGCTCCTACGGGTTTGTGGAGGCAGTTCAGCTTGCCTCGCGATCTTTTGATCTTGATCTAAGAGCCCCCCCTCACCCTAGCCCTCTCCCGAAGGAGAGGGAACCGATTGGGGGATGCTGAAGATATTCGGTGGCCTGTTTGCTGCGCGACAGCGCGGCGTCGAAGACGGGGCGGCAACTCCTACGGGTTTGTGGAGGCAGTTCAATCTGTAGGAGCGAGCTTGCCTCGCGATCTTTTGATCTTCAAAACGCGCCTGCTTGCACTCAGGCGCGTGCTGCTTTAGTGCGTCGTTAAACCATCCAGCGACTTGTCCACATACGCCTTGGCCAGCTCCACCAGGTGCATGCAGGACAACACCAAACTGCGCGAATGCCCGCTCAAGCCATTCCCCGCCTCACTCGCCGAAGCGCCCGCGCAGCGCAACAAGTCTGACGCCTGGGCCAAAGCCGCTTCTAAATTGACACTGTCCGGGATGGCATACGTGGCCTGATCCACGTGCCGTGGAGGCTTATGGTCGTGCAGGTAGTAATCGAGGGCGCGTTCGGTGGCCGCACGGTCTAACGACAATGCCTCGCACTGAGCAGCAGTTTGCGGGGTTAAAACTGGGGGATCAGGAACAATTTTTTTCATAGGTACAACTCCATCATTATTTAAGGAGCTGTCACCTGTCGCGACTAAACGAATGGGTGGCAGCCATGCGCAGGTTAGTCGACCGGTAATGACGGAAACCGGCGCGCCCGAAGGCGCCCTGCGCACGGCCACCATAAAACGCAGGCCGAAAAAAAGCGCCTCGCGGAGGTGGCGCCTTGCGCCGTCAATTTAAACCGGGCGACTATATTCCCCGAAATGATCAGGCACAAGCGAACGGAAGTTTCTAGGATGTTTCAGCGGATTGAAAGGGAAGCGTCGTACGAAATGGCTGATTGTGAGGGCTTCAGCAACCTCTGTTAAAAGCGGGGTCGCTGCGCAACCCATCGCAGCCTCATGGGTTCAAGCCGCTCTTGTAGTCGCTGACGAGGAACGAAGGCTGCGATGCGGGCCGCAGGACCGCCGTCTGGGGTCGCTGTGCAACCCATCGCAGCCTCGTTCCTCGTCAGCGACTACAGGCTGCGGTCAGTGCGCCGTTTGCCGATGCTGTTGGGCGGATGCACTGGGGGAGAGGGCGAGCGCCAACTGGGTGCGGTTGTTCATGTGGGTCAGGCGCAACACCTGGGACACATAGAGCTTGACCGTGTTTTCGGTGATGCCCAAATCACAGGCGATCTGGTAGTTGGTCTGCCCCTTGCCCACCAGTTTGGCCACGTCCAACTGGCGCGGTGACAACTGCTTGAAAATCGGTGGCAGGTCACACAAGGCTTCGTCGTCCGCAGCCACAGTGCTCTTGAACGGCGGCGGATGGCGAACCGTTTCCATGTCTTGATAAAGGTCGTCGATAGACTCAGCCAAGTACTGCAACTTCTGGTTCAAATGCCCCAGATGCTCGTTCTTTTGCCGTTCGCGCAGTACGGCCTCCTGACGCTGAATACCCTCAAGCAATTCCGCAAGGTCAACCGGTTTGGGGTAGTAGTCGGCAATGCCAATGCGCAAGGCTTTGATCACGTCCTGTTTGTCGGAATGGCCGGTCAACAGGATGCTTTCAAACAGGCGGTGTTTACCGGCAATTTTCTGCAGATGCTGGGTTAATTCGATGCCGTTCATGTCGGGCATGTGCAGGTCACACAGCACCAGACTTATCTCGGGATCCGCGACAAACGCCTCCACGGCTTCACGGCTTGATTCGCAAGGCACGCAACGGTAACCGCTGCTTTCCAGGAACTCACTGAGTTCTTCGACAATCAACGGCTGATCGTCGACCACTAACACTTTTATTTTTGAGGTGAGCTTGTTCACGCGCTACTCCATGCCTGGCAAGCCAATTTAAGACGTCCTGAACCACTCGCGTGAATGGCGAGGGGTTCAGGAAACATAGACGTAGTTTCCTACGCTGTACATGTAATAAATCCTTCGTTTTGATTAGGTTAGACACAAAACGGACAAGCTGAAGCCGCATAAAAGAAAAGGGGCGAAGGGCAGTTTTTTTGACGCGCCTTTGATGTTTTCGCCGGGGGGATGGGTAAGACGTTGATTCAATAGAGGGAGCACTTTTGGCGCGAGCCAAAACCACAGCCCTGCGCTAAGACCTGCGCCAATAAACGTGCCCAGCAGTATCGGACGATCGGTTGCCAGTGCGAGTGCCATCAACAGTTTTACATCGCCAGCGCCCAGTTTGTTCAGGGCGTAGCCGGGCAAGGTCAGGACCAAGGCAATCAACAGGGCCCAGCCGCCTTCAGCCGCGCTGGCGCCCAGCCAGGTGGTGCCGGTCCAGAGCAGGTACACCAACGCCAGGGCTGCGGCGCCAAACGTCAGGCTGTTGGCGATGTGACGTTGGTAAAGGTCTTGGGCAGCGCAGGCGGCAAACCAAATGAATAAAACCGCTAAATGGATCACGTATTCCCGTCCCTTTTCTTCGAATGATTCTATGCTGATATCACGGTGAATTGTCAGGGTAGACGCAGTCATGAAAGTTGACCTTCCCCACTCACAAAAAGGCGCGGCGGCGATTGAGTTCGCCCTGGTTTTTGTGATCTTTTTCTCAGTTCTGTATGGCGTGCTCAGCTACAGCTTTCCGCTGCTGCTGATGCAGTCTTTTAACCAGTCGACGGCCGAGGCGGTGCGCCGCAGCATGGCGGTGGACCCGACGTTGGCAACGGCAGATTACAAGGCCAAGGTCGAATCGGTGGCCAAGGGCGTGCTGGACCAGCAACTGGGCTGGATGCCCACGGCGATGACCACCAATATCAGTAAAACGGCGGTGTACAGCGCGGGAATATTGACCGTAACCGTTAGCCTCCCTGCCGCAACGCTCAGCAACATTCTGCCGGTGCTCAAACTGCCGGGTGGCATCACAGTGCCGAGCTTGCCGGACACCTTGTCGGCCCAGTCGAGCCTGCAGTTTTGAACTTGGGTGGCAAGCCGTCTGGACGCTTCTCGGGCCGCGCTCAAGACCCTTTGCCGGAGCACCGTGCAGCGCAACCCGGCAAGGACACGGCCTTGCACCTGTTGCTCGATCATCAGGGGCGGGTTCTGGAGGTGCACGGCGCTCAGCGTTTCGGTGTGCAGCCGGTCAGCGGCGCTGACGCTACGCGTTTACTGCTCGATTATCTGGTGCCGGACAGCACCCAGGCCCTTGAAGGGGCTCCGGCCGATTGGTTGGGGCACAGCCTTGATCTGGACTTCCAATGCACCGGGGGTTCTGTACTGCACACCCGCGGTTGGGTTCAGCCACACGCTGACGGCTGGCTGTTGCAGTTGCTGGACATCAGCGACCTGCGGCGTGAAGGCCAGCAAGCCCACAACCGTGAGCTGTGCATGCAACTGAGCTTGAGCCTGGCCAGGCAATTACGCTTATGCAGCATGGCGCGTTTGCCGCAGGTGACGCAGGAGTCGTTGCAACGCATCGGCGAGCAATGGCAGGTGCCGTGCATCGCCCTGGCGCTGCGTGAAGAAGGGCAGCCGGACTGGAGCCTCTTTAGCGTTTATCAGGCGCCCGGCGCAGCGCACTTGTGGGAGGTGGGGCAAAGCCTGGGCAGTGCGCTGGACAGCCTCAGTGGTTCGCGTCATTCAGGCCAGGCCGCTGCCAACGAGCAACCGTTTCAATTTCGCAACCTGCTGGGCGCGACCGATGGCTTGTGCATGCCTTATCACGATCAGCGCGGGCTCAGTGCCTGGCTGTTATTGGGGTTTTCTACGCGCCCTGCGCTGATGAGAGAGAGCGATTGGTCGCACGTGTGCGCCGCCTTGGCCGGGCCTTTGCTGGAGCGTTTGCGCGAGCAGCAACAGGCTGAGCACCGCGAGCGGGTGCAAGCGCTGGAAGGTTTGTTGGGCACGGGTTGGTGGGAGTGGTCGACGGCCACCGAGCAGGTGCAGTTGGCCCCGCAATTGGCCGAAAGCCTGTCGGCCCCGCACACGCCATTAACCTGCAAAGCCTGGCTGGCGCTGTTTCATCCGGCCGATCGTGATGAACTCAGTATTCGTTTTGATGAGCTGATTGAACACGGCAAAGACCTGATGGTGGTTGCGCGTCTGGACCTGCCGCAGAACGCGGGGCAAGCCCAGTGGTATCGGATTCAGGGGCAAGCGGTCGGCACGGGCAGCCAGCGGCGTATCGTCGGTTTTATGCTGGATGTCAGCGAAATCAAACGTCAGCAACTGCAAGCGACGGCCGCCCATGCGCGGCTGGACAACCTGATCGCCAGTTCACCGGCGGTGATTTATGTGCAGCGCTATGAGAAAGGGGCGTTAGTGCCCGCCTTTTTTAGCGCCAGCCTGCAACCGTTACTCGGTTGGACGCTGGCCGAGAGCCAGGGGGCCGGGCTGATCGAGTGGATTCACCCTGACGATCGCGAGCAATACTTTGACCGCACCCGCCAACTGTTGCGCTTTGGCAGCGCCCGGCGTCGGTATCGCCTGCGTGATAGCAAGGGCAACTACCACTGGTTGCTGGACGAGGCCAAATTATTGCGCGATGACCTTGGGCTGCCGATCGAGGCGGTGGGGTTGTGGCTGGATGTGACCGAAGCCACCGAGACCACTGAACGGGTCAAGCGCAGTGAAGAGCGTTATCGGGTGCTGGTCGAAGACTCGCCCGCGATGATTTGCCGTTATCTGCCAGACCTGACCCTGACCTTTGGCAACCAGCCGCTGGCGGCTTACCTGGAGTGCACCCCGCAGGCATTGCCGGGGGTGAATCTGGGCAGTTGGTTGTCGACCGAACAGCGCGCGGAGTTTATGCAGCGCATTGCCCGGTTAACCCCGCAAAACCCGGTGAGTACCGCAGAAATCAGCTTGCAACTGCCGGGGCATGAGTATGCCTGGTGGGTGTGGTCGGACCGGGGTGTGTTTGATGCCCAGGGCCAGTTGCTCGAAGTCCAGGCCGTGGGCCGCGACAACACTGATGTGCGTCGCTCGCAACAGCAAATGACCCAGAGCGCCAAAATGGCCACCTTGGGTGAAATGGCCACGGGCCTTGCCCACGAAATCAATCAGCCATTGAACGTCATGCGCATGGCCATCGCCAACATGCTCAAGCGCGTGAGCAACGGCGATGTGGAGCACGACTACCTGCAAGACAAACTCACTCGAATCGATGCCCAGATCCAGCGGGCAGCGCGGGTGGTCGACCACATGCGCGTGTTCGGCCGTCGTTCAGAAGTCGAGCAACAAGCCTTCAACCCGGCGCAAGCGCTGGAAGGCGCCTTGGCCTTGCTGTGCGAAGGCTTGCGCGGCAAAGGCATTGAGTTGCGCACAGAGTGTTTGAGCGATGCCTTGCAGGTGCGCGGCCACGTCGACCAATTGGAACAAGTGCTGATCAACCTGTTGATCAACGCCCGCGATGCACTGATGAGCAAGCGCGAAACCGACCCGCAATTCACCCCCTGGATCGCCTTGACCGCAGGCGCATTCGACAACGGCGTGCGTGTGACGGTGGAAGACAATGCGGGCGGTATCGACCCGCGCCTGCTGGAACGGATCTTCGAACCCTTCTTCACCACCAAACCGGTCGGCTTGGGCACAGGCCTGGGGTTGTCCGTGAGCTACGGAATTATCGACAACATGGGCGGCCGCTTAAGCGTCAGCAACACCGGGCACGGAGCCCGGTTTTGCGTGGAGTTGCCGGTGGTTGAAGGTTAGAGCACGAGTTGGGCGCGACCGCCTTGGCCGCAGTTGAGGTTGGCGCCTATCTGGACATCGACCAAGCTAATGCCCAATGTTGAAAGCAGGTTGTTGATCAGCGGGTCCAGTAGGGGGCTAAGCAAGTTTTGAATGACCGGATTCAGCAGGTTAGTGACTGCCGTTATAACCGCAGTGACCGCTGTTAGTACTGTGCTGAAAACATTGTTAGTGGTTGGGGCAAATGATTGAACCTTAATACCGCTCAAGGTGGCCGATAAGCTATTGACAATATCCTTTGTCGCCGGGGAGCTTTGAATAGCGGGAGGCTGTTTAAGGTTCGGTGGCGTTGTGTCCAACGGCGTCGTATTTTTTGAAAAAATTAACGTTTGAGGTGTGCTCTGCAACAAACCGCTGTTGGCCATAAGACCAATGCCGCCTGCAACAAAGGGAACTCGTGGGTCACAGGAGCCTAAACCCAAAAGCCCGTAGCAAACTTGCGTCCCTAGATCGATGATAGGAATTGCGGTGGCCACCGGGGCGGTGGTGGAAGAAAAAGCCGTGGAGGGATCAATTTTTCCAATCCTTAAGTCAACTAAAGACTTCGTCGTGCTCACAGTGAGACTTTTTAATCCGGTGCTACCGACTGGGCAGCTGTAGCCTGTTATTTGAGCTTGAGCGCCGCCGGCATCAAGGCTTATATAAATTTTAGGATCAGGAAGTATTAACGGTGAGAGTTGTTTGCAACCGCCTGGTGGCAGACAAAGTAAACCATTCAGGACACCTAGCAAATTCAGATTTAGAACATTATTTATTGTGCTGAAAATTGTAGTGGTCAAACCTGATACCGCGTTGGTTAAACCTGTGATGACACCCAAGCCGAGATCGATGGATATAAGTGTTCTGACCTGGGCTGTGCGTACTGAAATAAGCTCGGACGAACTTGGGTCGCCAATAGCGGAAAACTGTGGAGGTTGTATGACTTTGGTAAGTAATGTGACGTTTAGCAGGCCTGGAATTTTTATAGGCACATTAAGATCAACAGCGTTTTTGCCATTGGCCACTTGAAGAAAAGCCTGAACTAATTGGAAGGCTTGAAGGTTAGCGTCTAATCCGGCAGATTTTGTGCCTGTTTGAAGATTTAGCAAATTTCCCAAGGTAAGGTTGGTAGGTTTAACGTTGAGCGATGCCTGTAACAACCCTCCAAGCGCTGCCTTCAGGTCTGCTGTTGCGCCGTTTGCATTTGCCACGGTTAATGAGGTGGTGAGAAGTTGTGTCAGGGTCGTATTGGCAGAAAGAAGTTGGTTGTAGTTGCCGGCTGAAAGTTTAAGGTCGATGGCCATTTGATCCATATAATTCAATAGGTTTATATCGCCATTAATCAACCCGTTCCAACCGGCTATGTTGAGCGTGACGTTACCACCCAGTAATGAGGAGAATACGGAGTTTAATAGCGCTGCTTGTGAGTCCGTGGTCACTGTTGCCAATGTACTGCGAATACTTATTTGAGCCAGCAACCCCTTTGGCGCAGCGCCCACCGCACTCGCCGTCAACTTTGTGGTCGTCGACAATGTCCCCTTGCTCACCAAATCCCACACACCACCGGCAATGCTGGTAGGGATTGTGTTGGTGGCAATCACGCGGATAGCGTCGCTTTTGCTGGGATCGAGCTGGAAGGTGCGCAGTTGGTTGACGGTGACCAGGGTGCCGCAGGTGGCATTCAGGGTTTGTTGCGTGCCGGCCGGGACGAAGCTGTTGCGGGCGGCGCTTTGGGTGGCGTACAGCGTGGCGGTCGACGGGGTGGCAGCACAACTGCCACCCCGACTGACGGCCTCAAGCACCGCCATGTCCGCGACCCGTTGCAGCTTGCGTTGTTCAAGGTAGAGGCGGCCGCCGTCGACCACCAGCAACATAAAGATCAGCACCATCCCCAGCGTCAGTGCCGCCATTAAACCAATCGCCCCGTGTTGTTGGCGGGGGCCGTTGAAATACGCACGACGTAAGGGGGGAGACATTGAGCACTCCTGATACTGGAACACTGTCCAGCGCTTCGCTCTAAAGTTTTAGCGAGTGTAGTCAAGAAGTGATCAGGATGCTGGCCAGTTGCACACTTTATAAGGCCCGAGAGTGCAACTAATGAGAACTGTTGGATGAAAGGTTGTAAAGGAAGAAGAGTAGGGCCAACTCACTTACTAAAGTATTAATACTTCGCAGTTATATACTTTGTTAGTGAGTTGGCTTGATTTAATTAACGCCCTGGCTTGGGTGGGTAATTACTCATGATTTCAGTGACTGCCTTGGAAATCGCCGCGCTACGCTCTGCAGGCGTGGCATCTTCGTCGACGACTTTTTCGGCGTTGCCACGCCAGACCAGTTTGCCGTCTTTGGCGTCAATCAGGTCCACCTGCAAGGTGCCCACCTGGTAGACGATATTGCGGGTTTCGGCGTATGCCGGTGCGCCCCAATAGTTGCCACCCCAGTAACCGCCCCATGGTCCAGCCCAAGGGCCGCCCCAAGGTCCGCCGTCATAGCTGTAGTTGGTGACCTGTTCCTGGCGATTGGCCACGACCATATAGGTTTGTACCCACAGATCGGGTTTGGCGCCGGGCGCTGCCTGGGTCAGACCGCGCTGATCCAGTTGGCTGCTCAGGGCCATGACCACGCGTTGTGCTGTCAGGCCGTTTTTAACCATCGGGGTGTCGGGTAAAAATTGCACGGCCGGGTCTTTCCAGGCCCACGTCTTGAACTGCGCAAAATTGACTGCCGGGTTGTAGTCATGGGTGACCTGCAGGCTGTTGCACGCGCTAAGCAGCAGGGCCAGTCCCAGTAAAGCAATGCGTCCTAACATGGTGAGTCTCCGCTTAAACAAACAGTTTTAATGGGGAGGATAAGCCTGCACTGCTTTGTTCAGTGATTCGCGCAGGGCGTCACTGCGTTCGCTCAGGCTGCCTTTACTACTGGTTTCTGCACTTGAACTCCAGACCGGCTGACCTGTTTTTCCGTCATACAGATTGAGCCGTACAACCATCACTTCGACTTCATAGGTGCGCACAACCGGTACGCTGTTGTACATGCCGTACTGGTTGCCATAGCGACCATAACGGTCGCCGTACATGCCGCCATAACCATAGTCGTCCTGAACCTGGCGCAAGCGTTTTTCTGTGTGTAAATCTGCACTCACCCACAAATCTGCGGGGTGACCAGGCTGTGCAGGGCGCAATCCGCGTTGGTCGAGGGCATTGCTGACCGCTTCGGCAATTTGTGCGGAGTCTGCCCAGGCGGACCCGGCCGGCAATTGGTTATTGCGCCAGGCCCAGCTTTGATAGCGGCCGTAGTCCCGTGGCGGCGCTGGGTAGGCGCTCAAGTCGAGGGTGTTGGCCGCTTGCGGCGGGGCCGGCGGGATGGGCATGGAACTGGCGGTATACGGGTTGGGGCTCTGGCACGCAGCCAATCCCAGACTTACAGCGAGCAAGGCAACGCGGCGATACATCATCATCTCCCCATGCGGGTGTTAAACCGGGCGGCACACCCAATGCAGATAACGTCCCAGCCCGGCGAAGGCAGGATGGCGACGGTGGGCCAGCTCCATTTCGACCAGCGCTTCAAGGTCGGCGCGGGCTTGAAACTCCACTGGCATATAGTCGTGAAACACCCGCACGCCACTTTGGCTTTGCACCTGCCACAGACCTTCAAGGGCGCTGGCCAGTTCTCGCGGGTCTAGCGGCTCTTGCGGGGTCAGGCTTTGCTTTTCACCGGCCAGGGTGTTCTTGCGCATTTTGCGGAAGTGGCCTTTGAGCAGGTTGCGGTAGATCAGGGCATCGCGGTTATAAAACGCCAGCGACAGCCAACCGTCTTTGGCGGTCAGTTGATGCAACACCGGCAGGATCGTGTGGGGCTCGGCCAGCCATTCAAGTACGGCATGGCAGATCACCAGGTCGTAGGGCTCGGTCAGTTGCCCCGGCAGCTCTTGCCACGGTGCCTGAATAAAGGTGCCGGTCTGGCCCGCAGCGGCAAAGCGCTCGCGTGCGCCTTCGAGCATCGGTGCGGCCGGTTCGGCGAGCGTCACATCATGCCCGCGCTCAGCCAGCCACAGCGACATGTGGCCCAGCCCGGCGCCGATATCCAGCACCCGCAACGGGCGCTGAGGCAGCGCCTCTTCAAGGTCGGCCTGCAGCACTGCCAGACGAATCGCGCCCTTGGCCCCGCCGTAGATCTTTTCAGCGAAACGGGTGGCCAGTTGATCGAAGTGACGGTCACTCATTGACTAAAACGCCTTTCATTGTCGGCCAGTTTGCTGCGCACCACTTGATCCATGTCCAGCCCCAACTCACTGCATAACAGCAACAGGTACAGCACGATGTCGCCGACTTCCTGCCCGGCGTGGGCCAGTTTGTCGGCGGATAATTGGCGTGATTGGTCTTCGCTGAGCCACTGGAAAATTTCAACCAGCTCGGACATTTCGACACTGGCCGCCATGGCCAGGTTTTTCGGGCTGTGAAATTGCTTCCAGTCGTTGTTATCGCGGATGCGGTGCATGCGCTGAGTGAGTTCTTCGAGGTTCATCGCGGGTGGGTTCTCCAGAAGGAGCAAAGCTTGCGACTGAATGCAGATTGGTGCAAGTGAAAGGCATTTCGTACAGGCAAATCCCCTGTAGGAGCGAGCTTGCCTCGCGATCTTTTAAACGATCAAAAGATCGCGAGGCAAGCTCGCTCCTACACATTGATGTCTCAGCTGATGGGGCGCCACTGGCCAATCAAATGCACCAGATCCCCGTGCCCGTTGAGCTGGAAGTCGCCGCTTGAGCCTGCATCGCTGCTCAGCAAGATGACTTCGCTGGGCAATCGCACCGGCTTTTTGAACGCCACGCTGATCTCGACATTGGCCGCTGGCAGGTGCGCGTTGAGGGCTGCCAACGCGCGTGACTTGAGCCACAGGCCGTGGGCGATGGCGCTGGGCAGGCCGAACAGTTTGGCGCTGGCGGCGCTGAGGTGGATGGGGTTGTAGTCGCCCGAGACCCTGGCATAGCGGCGACCGATATTCGACGGCGCATACCAGCGGGTCAGTTCGGTCAAGGCGATGGGGCTAAAGGTCGGGGTTGCTGGCACTTCGCCGGGCAAGTCGACGCCTTTGCACAGCAGTGTGCTTTCAGCTTCCCAGAGTGGCCCGAGTTGATCGTCGACCTGGGTCACGACGTCAAAGGTGGCGCCCTTGGGGTGTTTTTGCAGGTTGTGCACAAACACGCCGATGCGAAGCCGGGTCACACCGCCCATGGGCCGCAAGACCCGGATCCGGTTGGTCAGGTGTATCAGTCCCAGCAGCGGGAAGGGGAAGGCTTTGTCGGTCAGTAACTGCATTTGCAGGCCGAACGCCAACACATGTGGGTAGGTCGGCGGCAGTAACGGGCTGGGTGCAATCGCGCAAACGTCACGAAAGGCCGCCAGCGCCTGGGTATCGATGTCGACCCAGCAGCGCAAGCCTTGCTCCGGCAGGGTGCTGCCGGTGATTTTGCGTTTGGCCGCCGCTTGCGCATACAGCGCGGGCAAGTGCGGCGGGGCGCTGAGGTCGAGCCAATGCACGGTCATGATTCAGGCCCCCAAGGCACTTTGCCCACAGACCCGCAACGCTTGCCCGCTGACGGCCCCCGAGCCCGGCTGGCTGAGCCAGGCCACGGCTTCGGCGACGTCTTGTGGCAGACCACCCTGGCCCAGAGAACTCATGCGCCGCCCGGCTTCGCGCAGGGCAAACGGAATATGCGCGGTCATTTGGGTTTCGATAAAGCCCGGCGCAACGGCGTTGATACTGATACCGCGCTCGCCCAGCAGCGGCGCCCAGGCCTGGGCCAGGCCAATCAGCCCGGCCTTGCTGGCGGCGTAGTTGGTTTGCCCGCGGTTACCGGCGATACCGCTGATGGACGCAAGCAGAATCACCCGGCCGTTATCGCGCAAGGTGCCGCTGTCCAGCAGGGCTTTGGTCAGTACTTGCGGCGCGTTGAGGTTGACTGCAAGCACCGCATCCCAATATTCGGGCGTCATGTTGGCCAGCGTTTTGTCGCGGGTGATGCCGGCGTTGTGCACCACGATGTCGATGCCGTCCGGCAGATGCTCGACCAATTGCGCGGGGGCGTCTGCGGCGCAAATGTCCAAGGCCACGCTGCGCCCGCCCAGGCGGGCGGCCAGTGCATCGAGATCGGTTTTGGCTGAAGGCACGTCGAGCAACACCACCTCGGCGCCGTCGCGGGCCAGGGTTTCGGCAATCGACGCGCCAATGCCC
>NZ_WIWK01000098.1:0-23295 GCF_009600165.1 Pseudomonas sp. FSL R10-0399 | reverse complement strand
GCCCGCAGCGGCGGATCACATCGGCGCCGCCTTGCTGGCCAAAGTTATCGCGGCCCAGGGTGCGGCTTTGGCTGTCTTGGCCGTCGTAAGCGGTCACGCTCATGCCGGGGAAGACAAAGCGTTGCGCCTGGCGCAGCTCGGCGCCTGCGCTGTTGAGGTAGATCTGCTCGACATGGGTCAGCCCCAGTGAGGCGACCCAACTCACCAGTCGCTCGTCCTTGGGCACGGCGGCCGACTCGGCGCCCAGCAGTGCATAGCAGTCGCTCAGGGACGGGAACGCCTGATCGAGATCGGGCGAGCAGTAATCAGACTTGGCGTTGGACACCGGCTCGTGGCTCAGGTCGAGCAGTGCGTGGTCGGCGATCAGCCGGGCCTGGGCTTCGGCACGTTCCAGCGCGGCTTGCAGCCCTACCTGGGATAAATCGTTGGTGGCCGCGTAGGCTTCCACGCCCTTGAGCCGGACGGTCAGCATCGCCCCTTGATCGTGGTTGAAATAAGGCGGTTCTGCGACGTTTTTGCGTACCGACAGGTATTGCCCGGATTCACGTACATAACGCAGCGAAAAGAACTCGGCTCGGGTACGCAGGGCGGCGAAGCGCTGCTTGAGCTGAGGGTGAAAATCGAACATGCACGGACCTCCGAAAGCGGGAAATCGGGTGTACAGCGGGGAGTGAGACGCGAAACGAGGCCCTAGAGTAGGCCTGCGTAGAGGTGGGGGCAAGCGGGGGAGAATGAAACGTCATGGATCTGTAGGAGCGAGCTTGTCTCGCGATCTTTTAAACGATCAAAAGATCGCGAGGCAAGCTCGCTCCTACAGTTATTGCGGTGTTACTGCGCGGTACGGCTCACTTCACGCAGGGGCTTGCCACGCACCGGGGCATCGCCTGCGACGTAGTAGTCGGCGGTGCTGCGCGGCAATGGCTGGCGGCCACGGATCTTGTCGGCGATTTTCTCGGCGATCATGATCGTCGGCGCGTTCAGGTTACCGGTGGTGATCAACGGCATGATCGAAGCATCGACCACACGCAGGCCTTGCAGGCCATGCACGCGACCTTCGCCGTCAACCACGGCCATCTCGTCGGTGCCCATTTTGCACGAGCAGGACGGGTGGAAGGCCGTTTCGGCGTGTTCACGGATAAACGTGTCCAGCTCTTCGTCGGTCTGCTTGTCGATGCCCGGGCTGATTTCGCGGCCACGGTAAGCGTCCAGTGCCGGCTGCTGCATGATTTCACGGGTCAGGCGGATGCCGTCGCGGAACTCTTGCCAGTCTTGCTCGGTGGACATGTAGTTGAACAGGATGCTCGGGTATTCACGCGGGTCGCGGGACTTCACGTTGACCCGGCCACGGCTCGGCGAACGCATGGAGCCCATGTGTGCCTGGAAGCCGTGTTCTTTCACACCGTTGCTGCCGTTGTAGTTAATCGCTACCGGCAAGAAGTGGTACTGAATGTTCGGCCAGTCAAAATGCTCGCGGGTGCGGATAAAACCACCGGCTTCGAACTGGTTGCTGGCGCCAATGCCTTTGCCTGCGAACAGCCACTCGGCGCCAATGGCCGGCTGGTTCCACCACAGCAGCGACGGGTACAGCGACACCGGCTGAGTGCACGCATATTGCAGGTACAGCTCAAGGTGGTCTTGCAGGTTCTGGCCAACGCCCGGCAGGTCATGCACCACCGGGATGTCGAGGCTGTTGAGCAGTTCGGCCGGGCCTACACCCGAGCGTTGCAGCACAGTCGGCGAACCGATGGCGCCGCTGCACAGCAGGACTTCTTTGCGCGCCTTGGCTTCAATGCGCACGTGGTTGTCGCCGGTCATGTAATGCACGCCGACCGCACGCTTGCCTTCAAAGATAATCTTGTCGGTCAGGGCGTGGGTGACGATGGTCAGCGTCGGGCGCTGCTTGGCGATGTCCAGGTAACCGCGAGCGGTGCTGGCGCGACGGCCGTTTGGCGTCACGGTACGGTCCATCGGGCCGAAGCCTTCTTGCTGGTAGCCGTTCAAGTCTTCGGTGCGCGGGTAACCGGCTTGCACGCCTGCTTCAACCATGGCGTGGAACAGCACGTTGTTACCGGCTTTAGGCGTGGTCACGCTGACCGGGCCATCGCCACCGTGGTAATCGTTGGGGCCGATGTCGCGGGTTTCTGCCTTGCGGAAATACGGCAGGCAGTCCAGGTACGACCAGTCTTCCAGGCCAGGGTTTTTTGCCCAGCCGTCGTAGTCCATCGCGTTACCACGGATGTAGCACATGCCGTTGATCAGCGACGAACCGCCCAGGCCCTTGCCACGGCCACATTCCATGCGGCGGCCGTCCATGTGTGGTTCCGGGTCGGTTTCAAATGCCCAGTTGTAGCGACGGCCTTGCAGCGGGAACGCCAGCGCGGCAGGCATTTGGGTACGGAAGTCGAAACGGTAGTCCGGGCCGCCTGCTTCAAGCAGCAGCACGGTGACGCCTTGGTCTTCAGTCAGACGGGTCGCCAGGGTGTTACCGGCAGAGCCGGCACCAATGATGATGTAGTCGAATTCTTGGGACATAAAATGCACCCTCTTTGAAGTTGTGGCACAAACCGTGGGAGCGGGCTTGCTCGCGATTCATGCGACGCGGTCTGTCAGGCAGACCGCAGCGATTCCATCGCGGGCAAGCCCGCTCCCACAGGGCTTAGAACACCGAAACGTAGTCGCCCAGCTCTACCTGTACCGATTTGATCTGGGTGTACTGAGCCAGCGAGCTGATGCCGTTTTCACGGCCAATGCCCGATTGCTTGTAACCGCCCACCGGCATTTTTGCGTCGGACTCGCCCCACGCGTTGATCCAGCAAATGCCCGCTTCCAGCTGATGAATCACGCGGTGCGCGCGGTTCAGGTCTTTGGTGACGATACCGGCGGCCAGGCCGAACTCGGTGTCGTTGGCGCGGCGGATCACTTCTTCTTCGGTGTCGTACGTCAGGATGCTCATCACCGGGCCAAAGATTTCTTCTTTGACGATGGTCATCTCGTCGGTGCAGTCAGTGAACACGGTCGGGGCCACGAAGGCGCCTTTGCCCAGTGCGCCTTCGGTCAGACGTTCGCCGCCGCACAGCAAGCGGGCACCTTCTTCTTTACCCTTGGCAATGTAGCCCAGCACGCTTTCCATGTGAGCAAAGCTGACCAGCGGGCCGAAGTTGGTGTTTTCGTCTTCCGGGTTGCCGATGCGGATGCGCGCAACGCGCTCCAGAATCTTGGCTTCGAAAGCGGCTTTGAGTGCGGTTGGCACGAACACGCGGGTGCCGTTGGTGCACACCTGGCCCGAGCTGTAGAAGTTGGCCATCATCGCGGTGTCAGCCGCGCGGTCCAGGTCAGCGTCGTCAAAAATGATCAGTGGCGACTTGCCACCCAGTTCCATGGTCACTTCCTTCAAGGAAGAGCTGGTGGCGCTGGAGGTGACTTTTTTGCCGGTGTCGGTGCCGCCGGTGAACGAGATTTTCTCGATGCGCGGGTGCTCGGTCAGCCAGGTGCCGACTTCACGGCCGCTGCCGGTCAGAACGTTGAACACGCCGTCTGGCAGGCCCGCTTCGGTGAAGATCTCAGCCAGCTTCAGGGTGGTCAGCGAGGTGACTTCGCTTGGCTTGAAGATCATCGCGTTACCGGCCGCCAGGGCGGGTGCGGATTTCCACAGGGCGATCTGGATCGGGTAGTTCCAGGCGCCAATACCGGCCACAACGCCCAGCGGCTCGCGGCGGGTGTAAACGAAAGAGGTGGTGCGCAGCGGGATCTGCTCGCCTTCGATGGCGGGCGCCAGGCCTGCGTAGTATTCCAGCACGTCGGCGCCGGTGACGATGTCAACGTAACGGGTTTCGGAGTACGACTTGCCGGTGTCCAGGGTTTCCAGAGCCGCCAGTTCATCGTTGCGCTCGCGCAGGATCTCAACGGCGCGACGCAGAATGCGCGAACGCTCCATGGAGGTCATGGCGGCCCAGATTTTCTGGCCTTTTTCAGCGCTGACAACAGCGCGCTCGACGTCTTCCTTGGTCGCACGTTGCACTTGTGCGAGGACTTCGCCGTTAGCCGGGTTGATGGCATCGAAAGTAGCGTCGCTACCGGCGTCGGTGTAGCCGCCGTCGATGTAGAGTTTTTGCAATTCGAAACGGGCCATAAAATCCTCGCAAGTGCAGACAAGTGGTGGGCGTTAATCGTCAATCGGGTGCCATCTAACTGTGGCACCGCAGATTCACGACAGTTCAGGGGTTAAGCGTTAATTGAGGCCTAACTCACCTGTTTCGCCAGTTGTAGATCCATGTATTCGTAGCAGATGCGTTGTGCCTGTTCGGTGTCGAAAGCGTCACCCGACAGAGCACCCCGCAACCATAGACCATCGATGAGCGCTGCCAGGCCCCGTGCGGCGTTGCGGGCTTGAGCCTGCGGCAACACGCGACGAAATTGGCAGCACAGATTGGAGTACAAGCGGTGATCGTTGATCCGCTGCAATCTGTGCAACGACGGTTGGTGCATGCTGGCTGCCCAAAAGGCCAACCAGGTTTTCATCGCCGGGCCACTGACCTGGCTCGCGTCAAAGTTGCCTTCAACGATCACCTTCAAGTGCGCCCTTGGGCTGTCATCGTCGAGTGCTTGGCGGCGCTCGGCGACGTTATCGATCAAAACGTTCATCAGATACCGCATGGTGGCGGCGATCAGACCGTTCTTGTCCTTGAAGTAGTGACTGATGATGCCGTTTGAAACGCCCGCCAAACGGGCGATTAGCGCAATGCTGGCATCTGCCATCCCGACCTGATCGACCGCCGTCAACGTGGCTTCGATCAACTGCTGGCGGCGTATGGGTTGCATACCGACCTTGGGCATTGTGTGCATCTCCTTGGGGCCGGCGCGCAGCGCATGACAATCACTGAACGACGGCCAGTCTATTTTGTTTTGATTGAACGTTCAATCAACAAAGAATAAGATCTGCGACAATTCGTCGCGTGCTGTGGTGCTTTTCCTACAACAAGTGCCGAAAACGACACGGTAAATACCGCCGGATCCCCTGCGTTTGTAGGAGCGAGCTTGCCTCGCGATCTTTTCAACGGATCAAAAGATCGCGAGCAAGCTCGCTCCTACAGAAGCAGGCCCTGCTCAGGGACAGGCAGGGTCCGGTTTTTTTAGCGGTGTCTTTATATCACTCGACCGTTGGTCGCTATGTAACCGATTGGTCGAGTGGTGCGTTGCCTTTAGTCCTTGTGTCGCACTTGCCTGGAGCACCCGTGCAATGAGTTCTGCCTCTCTTATAAAGACCCCGCCACAAAAGGTGACGGTCAATGGTTGGGTGTTTTACACCTCCACCGCCTTGATACTGTTGTTGACTGCCATCTTGATCGCCTTCCCTGAAGAAGCCGGGCACATTCTGGGCGTTGCCCAAGAGTGGCTGTCGCGCAGCTTCGGCTGGTACTACATGGTGGTGATTGCCGCCTATCTGATTTTTGTCGTGGGCCTGGCGTTCTCGTCCTACGGCAAACTGAAACTGGGCACCAAGCAAGACAAGCCCGACTTCAGTTACGGCGCGTGGGCCGGGATGCTGTTCTCGTCGGGTATCGGCATTTCCTTGCTGTACTTCGGCGCGTCCGAGCCGCTGGACCACTTCTTCAACCCGCCAGAAGGCGTGTCGGCCAGCCATGAAGCGGCGCGTCAGGCGCTGCAACTGACCTTCCTGCATTGGGGCCTGCACGGCTGGGCGATTTACGCACTGGTGGGGTTGGCCGTGGCGTACTTTGCTTATCGCCACAACCAGCCGCTGGCGCTGCGTTCGGCGCTGTACCCGCTGATGGGCGAGCGTTGGGTTAAAGGCGCGGCGGGCCACGCGGTCGACGGCTTCGGCATGTTCGTGACCCTGCTCGGTCTGGTGACCAACCTGGGCATTGGCTCGATGCAAGTGTCGTCGGGGCTGGAAAACCTGTTCGGCATGGCGCACAGCAACACCAACCTGCTGATCGTGATCATCGTGATGAGCACCGTGGCCACCATCGCGGCGGTCTCGGGTGTTGAAAACGGCATTCGTCGGCTGTCCAACCTGAACATCATCCTGTTCAGCGGCCTGCTGATTTTCGTGCTGCTGTTTGGCCCTACCTTGCACCTGCTCAACGGTTTCGTGCAGAACGTGGGTGATTACCTCAACGGCATCATCATGAAAACCTTCGACCTGTACGTGTACGAAGGCGACAGCAAGAAAACCGAAGGCTGGCTGGGCCTGTGGACCCTGTTCTACTGGGCGTGGTGGATTTCCTGGGCGCCATTTGTGGGCATGTTCATCGCGCGTATTTCCCGTGGTCGCACGGTGCGTGAACTGGTAGCCGGCGTGCTGTTGATTCCGCTGGGCTTCACCTTGGCGTGGCTGTCGATTTTCGGTAACTCGGCACTGGACCTGGTGGTGAACCAGGGCGCGGTGGAGCTGGGCAAAACAGCCCTTGAACAACCGTCGATGGCGATTTACCAACTGCTTGAGCATTACCCCGCGTCGAAAATCGTGATTGGTGTGTCGATTTTTGTTGGCTTCGTGTTGTTCCTGACCCCGGCGGATTCGGGCGCGGTGATGATGGCCAACCTGTCGTGCAAAGGCGGCGACGTAGACGAAGACGCGCCGCACTGGCTGCGCATTTTCTGGTCGGTGGTGATCACCCTGGTGACCATTGGCTTGTTGTTTGCCGGTAACTTTGCGGCCATGCAAACCATGGTGGTGCTGGCGGGCCTGCCGTTCTCGGTGGTGCTGGTGCTGTTTATGTTTGGCCTGCACAAAGCCATGCGCCAGGACACCCTGGTGGAACAAGAGCAAGCGGAACTGGCGGCCCGTGGTCGTCGTGGTTTCAGCGAGCGTTTGACCACCCAGGACCTGCAACCGACCCAAGCGGTGGTGCAGCGCTTTATGGACAGGCACGTGACCCCGGCACTGGAAGAAGCGGCGGCGCAATTGCGTGCTCAAGGTCTGCAAGTGCAAACCCTGTTGGGCGCCGCCAAACGCTGCATGGGCGTGCGGGTAGACATGGAAGAAGGCAACCCGTTTGTCTACGAAGTGAGCCTGGACGGCTACCTGGCCGCGCCGAGCGACTCCGGGCAAGACGAAGTGCGCAGCCGTTACTACCGGGCCGAAGTGTACCTGCACAACGGCAACCAGGAGTACGACTTGATGGGCTTCACTGACGAGCAAATCTGCCGCGACGTGCTCGACCAGTTTGAAAGCCATCGCCAGCTCCTTGGGCGCGTTTACAGCTAAGAGCCCATCACTCCTGTAGGAGCGAGCTTGTCTCGCGATCTTTTAAAAGATCAAAAGATCGCGAGGCAAGCTCGCTCCTACAAGGGGTTAATAATTAACCCAGATTCTTACCCAGCAAGGCGTGGTACAACTCGGTATCACCCAGTATCCCCACCACTTTCTGATTGTCGTGCAGCACCAGTTTGTTACCGGTCTGGTAGCGAATTTGCAGCGCATCGCGCATGCCGATATTAGAGTCCACCAGCGTCGGCCTGCGGCCCAGGCTGTCGACCGATTGCCCGCTTTTCCATTGCTGTAAATCCACCACGCCCGCGCCATTGCGCACGCCTTTGATGGTGTTGCCTTCGTGCAGGTCGATCCACGAATCATCCCCCGGATCAATGCACACCGAGCCGTTGATGCGTTTGCAGTTGTCCAGCGTGCGCATCAGGCTGCGCCCGCACAACACGTTCAGCGGGTTGGTGTGCGCGACAAACGTGCGCACGTAATCATCGGCCGGGTTGAGCACGATTTCTTCCGGCTTGCTGTACTGGATGATCTTGCCGTCTTTCATGATCGCGATGCGGCTGCCCAGTTTGAGCGCCTCATCCAGATCGTGGCTCACAAACACGATGGTCTTGCTGAGCTTGCGTTGCAGTTCCAGCAACTCGTCTTGCAGGCCCTGACGAATCAGCGGGTCAAGTGCCGAGAACGGTTCGTCCATCAGCAGAATATCGGCGTCCATCGCCAGCGCCCGCGCCAGGCCAACACGCTGCTGCATGCCGCCGCTCAATTCGTCGGGCTTTTTATTGCGCCATTGGCTCAGGCCCACCAGCTCCAGCTTTTCATCCACCAGCGCCTTGCGTTCTTTTTCAGGGCGGCCCTGCATTTCCAGGCCAAAGCTGATGTTCTCGCGCACCGTCAGCCAGGGCATCAGGGCGAACTTTTGAAAGACCATAGCAATGCGCTTGGTGCGCATCATTTTCAGCTCGGCGGGGGTACACGAGGCGATGTCGATTTGCTTGCCTTCGTGCTCCACAAACAACTGGCCACGGCTCACCGTGTTGAGGCCGTTGATACAGCGCAGCAAGCTGGATTTGCCCGAGCCGGACAAGCCCATGAGCACGCAGATCTCGCCTTTGTCGATGTCCAGGCTGGCCTTTTCAACGCCGACAATCTGCCCGGTTTTTTTCAGGATCTGATCCCGCGAAAGGCCCTCATCCAGCAGCCTCAGCGCCTCACGCGGTTTTTTGGCGAAGATCACGTCAACCTTGTCGAAGCGAATAATACTCATGCGTCAGCTCCTTTTTTGGCGTCCGGCTGTTTGCAGATCCGGTCGAGCATGATCGCCAGCAACACAATCGCCAGCCCGGCTTCAAAGCCCAGCGCGATGTCAGCCGTGTTCAGGGCGTTGACCACCGGTTTACCCAGGCCATCAGCGCCCACCAGCGCGGCGATCACCACCATCGACAGCGACAGCATGATGCACTGGGTCACCCCGGCCGCGATGCTCGGCATGGCGTGGGGCAGTTCGATACGGGTGAGCAACTGGCGGCGCGAGCAGCCAAACGCTTTGCCGGCATCCAGCAGTTCATGGGGCACGTCACGAATACCCAGGTAGGTGAGGCGGATTGGTGCGGCAATCGCAAACACCACGGTCGAAATCAGCCCCGGCACCACCCCCAGACCAAACAGGGTCAGGGTAGGGATGAGGTACACAAACGTCGGCACGGTTTGCATCAAGTCCAGCACCGGTCGCATGCACGTATACACCGCCGGTTTATGCGCGGCGACGATGCCCAGCGGCACGCCGATGATCACGCAGACAAAGGTGGCAAACACCACCTGCGCGAGGGTTTCCATGGTCTCTTGCCAATACCCCAGGTTGAGGATCAGCAAAAACGACAACGCAACAAAGACCGTAAGCCCCCACTTGCGTTGAATCAGGTGGGCAAACAACGCGATCAACCCGATAAACGCCAGCGGGTTGAACCAGGTCAGCGCAAACGTCACGCCATGGATCATGGCTTCGAGTGTGGTCGCAATGGCATCGAAGATATTGGCGCCATGTTTGGTCAGCCAGTCGACGAAGTCGGCGATGTACTCGCCCAACGGGATTTTGTGATCTATCAGCATGGTATGAACGTCCGCATGCAAGTGGAGTGAAAACGGAGCCAGCGCGGCAAGCCGCCTGGCGTCCGCGATTACTTCGCGAGGCTGGCCTTGACCGCCTCAAGCCCCGGCTTGCCATCAACCGTGGTCACGCCCGCGAGCCAGGTGTCGAGCACCTGCGGGTTCTGTTTAAGCCAGGCTTTGGCAGCCACATCCGGCTTGATCTTGTCGTCCAGCACCTTGCCCATCAGCGTGCTTTCCATGTCGAGGGTGAACACCAGGTTTTTCAGCAACTGGCCAACGTTGCTGCATTCCTGTGTGTAGCCTTTGCGGGTGTTGGTGTAGATGGTGGCCTGGCCGTAGTTGGGGCCAAAAAAATCATCGCCACCGGTGAGGTACTTCATCTTGAAGCGGGTGTTCATGGGGTGCGGTTCCCAGCCCAAAAACACCACGTCGGTGCCGCGCCGCTGAGCGCGTTCGACTTGCGACAACATCCCGGCTTCGCTCGACTCAACCACCTTGAAGCCTGCGTCCTTGAGGCCAAATGCGTTCTTGTCGATCATGCTTTGAATCGTGCGATTGCCGTCGTTGCACGGTTCGATCCCGTAGATCTTGCCGTCCAGTTCTTTCTTGAATTTAGGCAGGTCAGCGAAGTCTTTAAGGCCCTTGTCATACAGCGCCTGCGGTACGGCGAGGGTGTACTTGGCGTTTTCCAGATTGGCGCGCACCGTTTCAACGGTGCCCGCATCGCGGTAGGCCTTGATGTCGTTTTCCATGGTGGGCATCCAGTTACCCAAAAAGACGTCCATGTTTTTGCCATCGGCCAGGGACTTGTACGTCACCGGCACCGAAATCATGGTGGTTTTGGTTTTGTAGCCCAGTGCATCCAGTACTGCGCTGGTGACCGCCGTGGTGACCGTGATGTCGGTCCAGCCCACGTCCGAAAAATTAACCGTGCTGCACTGCGCAGGCTCGGCGGCCTGGGCGATGGCGGGCAGACTCAGTACGGCAGCCAACAGCAAAGGGTAGGAATGTTTCATGCAACGACTCCTGTGTGTCTGGGTGGCAGTTTTCGATCGAAAAGCCGCCCCCTCGGGTGATGCCGGTTGGCATCTGGCAATCGAGTCGAGACTGATCATGTAACAGCCAAAATCAAACGCCTACCGCCCGCGTCGCATCCAGTACAGGCAGGGTCGTATCTGATACCTGCGAGGTCGCATTTGGACGTTTCCTCCTCAAAAACCGCACTTTTCCCGCGTCTGATCCGCATAAAACGGCGACGGCGCTGGCAGACAATAGCGAGTCGTTGCTGGACGTTTTCAGGGGCTGAAAACCGACCATGATGCGAGCACTCATTACGAGGCTCGTCCCCATGGCTATCAGCGTGTTTGACCTGTTCAAGATCGGCATTGGCCCCTCCAGCTCCCACACCGTGGGGCCCATGCGGGCTGCTGCGCTGTTTGTGCAGGGGTTGCGCGAACGCGACCAACTGCAACAGGTGCGACGCATTGAGGTGCAGCTCTACGGTTCTCTGTCGGCCACCGGCATCGGGCATGGTAGCGACAACGCCGTGATCATGGGCCTGATGGGCGAGTGGCCAGACGCCATTGACCCGGCGCAGATCGCCCCGCGCATCGCTGAGCTGCACGACAGCCAGACCTTGCTGCTCGATGGTTATCTACCCATTCCGTTTGTGTGGGCCAGCGACATGCGCCTGCTCGACGAAAACCTGCCGTTTCACCCCAACGCCATGACCCTGATCGCCGAAACCGCAAACGGCGAACTGCACCGCGACACCTATTACTCGGTGGGCGGCGGCTTTGTGGTGGATGCGGCGCAAGCGGCCAGCGGCGTGATGGACATGGACCGCACCGAGTTGCCCTATGACTTTGGCAGCGCCGTGGAGCTGCTTGATTTGTGCCGCGAACATCACCTGAGCGTGGCCGCCTTGATGATGGCCAACGAACGCACCTGGCGCAGCGAAGATGAAATTCGCTGCGGCCTGATCAAGCTTTGGCGCGCCATGCAGGACTGCGTCGAGCATGGCTTGAAACACGAAGGCATCCTGCCCGGCGGTTTGAACGTACGTCGCCGCGCCGCCCGCTTGCACCGCAGCTTGCAGGAACTGGGCAAGCCCAACGTGATCGGCTCAACCTTGAGCGCCATGGAATGGGTCAACTTGTTCGCCCTGGCGGTCAACGAAGAAAACGCCGCAGGCGGGCGCATGGTCACGGCGCCCACCAACGGCGCGGCGGGCATCATCCCGGCGGTGCTGCACTACTTTATGAAGTTCAGCGACGAGGTTAGCGAAGCCAACGTCGTCGACTACTTATTAAGCGCGGCGGCGATTGGCATTTTGTGCAAAAAGAACGCCTCGATTTCGGGCGCCGAAGTGGGCTGTCAGGGCGAGGTCGGTTCGGCCTGCGCCATGGCCGCGGCCGGGCTGGCGCAAATCCTCGGGGCCAGCCCCGAGCAACTGTGCAACGCCGCTGAAATTGGTTTGGAACACAACTTGGGCCTCACCTGCGACCCGGTGGGCGGGCTGGTGCAAGTGCCGTGCATCGAGCGCAACGCCATTGCGGCGGTCAAAGCCATCAACGCCGCGCAAATGGCCCTGCGCGGGGACGGTCAGCACTTTATTTCACTGGACCGGGTGATCCGCACCATGCGCGACACCGGCGCCGACATGCACGACAAATACAAAGAAACCTCACGCGGCGGCCTGGCCGTGAGTGCCGTGGAGTGTTGAGTGTGCCTTGCGATATTTTCAAATTGACGCGCCTGCTTGCACTCAGGCGCGTGCCGTTTAGTGCGTGACCAGACGGTCCAGCGATGTATCGACAAAGGTCTTGGCCAGCTCCGCCAAGTGCCCGATGGACAGCACCACATCGCGCTGATTGCCGCTCAAACCATTCCCCGCCTCACTCGCCGAAGCAACCATGCAGCGCAACAAGTCTGACGCCTGGACCAAAGCCGCTTCTAAATTGACGCTGCCGGGTATGGCATACATGGCCTGATCCATGTGCCGTGGAGGCTTATGGCTGTGCAGGTAGTAATCAAGAGCGCGATCGGCCGCCGCACGGTCCAGTAACTGTGACGTGCGCTCAACGGCATCGGGGGATGTGACAGGTGGATCGGGTGTCAGTTTTTTCATGGTTACAACTCCGAACTTAATTAAAGGAGCTGTACCTGTCGCTACTAAACGAAGGTGGCAGCCGCACGCAGGTTAGTAGACCGGTAAGTTCGGGACCCGGCGCGCCCGAAGGCGCCCTGCGCACGACCACCATAAAACGCAGGCCGTAAAAAAGCGCCTCGCGGAGGTGGCGCCTTGCGCCGAACTAAACTGGGCTACTAAACCCGACCGCTGTTTTTTGCAGCGATGGCCGAGACTATGCCCCGAATGGAGTGGGCGCAAGCGAACGGGATTTTCTCGGAAGTGTCCTTGGATTGAAAGCGAAACGTCGTACGAAACGGCTGATTTTCACGGTTCCAACACGCGTGGTTGAGCCTGTAGGAGCGAGCTTGCCTCGCGATCTTTTAACGATCAAAAGATCGCGAGGCAAGCTCGCTCCTACAAGGGCTGTACCTAGCAGATCTGCCAGTAGGCAGCCGCGCTGCGCCGGTGCAAGCTGAGGGCTCGTACTTGTACACGGCGAGCGTACACACATGCCCACAGTCCTCTATGCCTACGACCCACTGGACCGCTTGATCCAGACGGCGGGTATTCGGCGCTTTTACAACCGCTCGCGCATGACCACCGAAATCCAGGGCACAGCGCAGCGCAGTGTGTTTCAGGTGGGCGATCACGTGTTGGCCGAGGGCGGGGCGGGTGGCAGCAACCTGCTGGCCACCGACCTGCAACGCTCGGTGTTGCACACGGTTAACCCCGATAAAACCCAACCCATTGCTTACAGCGTGTATGGCCATCGCCCGGCTGAAAGCGGCCTGGCCAGTGTGCTGGGCTTTAATGGCGAACGGGCTGACCCGGTGACGGGGCATTATTTGTTGGGCAATGGCTATCGGGCGTTTAACCCGGTGTTGATGCGTTTTAACAGCCCGGACAGTTGGAGCCCGTTTGGGAAAGGCGGGTTTAATAGTTATGCGTATGTGTTAGGCGATCCAATAAATAATGGAGATAAAACAGGGCATGTTATTAAAGCTTTTGTCACAGCATTAAAATCGTTTGATGACAGTATATTAGGGGGGGTTATAAGCGCTAGAGGGCGTGTGCAGGCGATCAGCTCTCCTGTGCTCGACACTTCAGAAAAGGTGATAAAAAAATCGCTTAAAGCCCCCGGCTACGCTCAGCGCGTGGACACGACGACGCCTTTTTTAAATCATCTCCCTCCAGAGCTTATATTCAAAGTTACATCGTATCTTCCTTCCTCGGATATGGTGAGCCTTGCGAGCACTTCATCCCATATGAACCATTTAATTCAAGGCGTTTCGGATGCGCGTTATGCGGCTCTCAAACAAGTAGTGGAACCTGGTCTGGATGCATCAACGGTCGCCCTACCCATTTCGGTAAGGTCTGGTCAAGTGGATGGAGTTCTTCCTTCTTCGGCACCTGCCTCTGGAATATCATCGTTTGGAGAAACAGTAATGGCTCGACTCAATGCTGTTAGGCAGGAATCCGGAAAAGTTAAATTTGTAAGCTCACTGTAGTCAGTGTGAATGGCGCGGATTCAGATTTTTACAGGTGTCGACGTGTGTCTTGGTCAGTTCTAATGCGCGAGAGTGGTTGAATTTAAAGTTGCTTAAATATTTACCAGTAGGTGGTCTTAGGTATTGAGTCAACTACCTTATACGGCGAGCGCACATCCATGCCCACAGTCATCTATGCCTACGACCCACTGGATCGTTTGATCCAGACGGCGGGCATTCGGCGCTTTTACAACGGCTCGCGCATGACCACCGAAATTGAGGGCACAGTGCAGCGCAGTGTGTTTCAGGTGGGCGATCACGTGTTGGCCGAGGGCGGGGCGGGTGGCAGCAACCTGCTGGCCACCGACCTGCAACGCTCGGTGTTGCACACGGTTAACCCCGATAAAACCCAACCCATGGCTTACAGCGTGTATGGCCATCGCCCGGCTGAAAGCGGCGTGGCCAGTGTGCTGGGCTTTAATGGCGAACGGGCTGACCCGGTGACGGGGCATTATTTGTTGGGCAATGGCTATCGGGCGTTTAACCCGGTGTTGATGCGTTTTAACAGCCCGGACAGTTTTAGCCCGTTTGGGCGGGGCGGGATTAATAGTTATGGGTATGCGGGGGGCGATCCGGTTAATCGGATTGATCCCAGCGGGCATTTTTGGCGTGCGTTGAAAAATTGGTTGTTTAAGTCAGGTAGTAAAAGATTTCTCGCAGTACAGGCGGCTCCCGTAATTGCCAGACGTAACTCAATCGACCTGGAGAGCCAGTTAATGATGGATTTTAAAGTGTTAATGCCGAATATTTATGTGGGCCGAACAGTAGCCAGTGATCATAAATTCTCGAGGCTTGAGGTAGTGGGGCATGGTGGTTTTTATGAACACGGTGGTAAACAGGTAGGCGTTATTGCTTCTAGTGGCCAAGCGTTTACAGCAGAAGAGCTGGGTAAAGCGCTAGTGTCAAATGGGCTTATGAAGAAGGCCAAAGAGGTCAATTTAATAATGTGTCATTCTGCAGATGTGGCCAGCTATACGGGAAAATCTTTTGCTCAAGAACTCTCTGATTATTTGAATGTACCCGTAACGGGTTACAAGGGGGAGGTACAGCGCAGGCCTTCAAGTTACCTGTTGGATGTTGTTGATAGTACCGCAGCCGATCCAATGGCTCGCTATGTACGCGTGAGTTCAATGGTTTCAGATAGAGCAGCTCTTATCAGGCAAGGGTTATCCAGTGATTACTATAGGCCAGTAACTTTTACACCCGGATAAGCCCGATTTCAATGCAATACGCAGTGCTTTTAACGCGCCTGCTTGCACTCAGGCGCGTGCCGCTTAGTGCGTGACCAGACGGTCCAGCGAGGTATCGACAAAGGTCTTGGCCAGCTCCGCCAAGTGCCCTATGGATAGCACCACATCGCGCTGATTGCCGCTCAAACCATTCCCCGCCTCACTCGCCGAAGCAACCATACAGCGCAACAAGTCTGACGCCTGGGCCAAAGCCGCTTCTAAATTGACGCTGCCGGGTATGGCATACATGGCCTGATCCATGTGCCGTGGAGGCTTATGGTTGTGCAGGTAGTAATCAAGAGCGCGATCGGCCGCCGCACGGTCCAGTAACTGTGACGTGCGCTCAACGGCATCGGGGGATGTGACAGGTGGATCGGGTGTCAGTTTTTTCATGGTTACAGCTCCAACCTCGTTAAGGGAACTGACACCTGTCGCGACTAAACGAATGGGTGGCAGCCGTACGCAGGTTAGTCGACCGGTGAGCTTGGAAACCGGCGCACCCTAAGGTGCCCTGCGCACGGCCACCATAAAGTTGCGGCCGTAAAAAAGCGCCTCACTCAGGTGGCGCCTTGCGCCTTGCTCACAGACTGGGCGACTAAACCCGACCGCTGTTTTTTGCAGCGATGGCCGAGACTATGCCCCGAATGGAGTGGACGCAAGCGAACGGGATTTTCTCGGAAGTGTCCTTGGATTGAAAGCGAAACGTCGTACGAAACGGCTGATTTTCACGGTTCCAACACGCGTGGTTGAGCCTGTAGGAGCGAGCTTGCCTCGCGATCTTTTAACGATCAAAAGATCGCGAGGCAAGCTCGCTCCTACAAGGGCTGTACCTAGCAGATCTGCCAGTAGGCAGCCGTGCAGCGCCGGTGCAAGCTGAGCGCAAGTCCCTGTACACGGCGAGCGTACACACATGCCCACAGTCCTCTATGCCTACGACCCACTGGACCGCTTGATCCAGACGGCGGGCATTCGGCGCTTTTACAACAGCTCGCGCATGACCACCGAAATCCAGGGCGCGGTGCAGCGCAGTGTGTTTCAGGTGGGCGATCACGTGTTGGCCGAGGGCGGGGCGGGTGGCAGCAACCTGCTGGCCACCGACTTGCAACGCTCGGTATTGCACACGGTTAACCCCGATAAAACCCAATCCATGGCTTACAACGTGTATGGCCATCGCCCGGCTGAAAGCGGCGTGGCCAGTGTGCTGGGCTTTAATGGCGAACGGGCTGACCCGGTGACGGGGCATTATTTGTTGGGCAATGGCTATCGGGCGTTTAACCCGGTGTTGATGCGTTTTAACAGCCCGGACAGTTGGAGCCCGTTTGGGAATGGTGGAATTAATTGTTATGGGTATTGTGGTGGGGATTCGATAAATAGACGTGATGACAGTGGGCATGCTGTTTTTTTCTTGAGCGGTAAGGGGGCAGCAAGCAGTGCGGGCTTTTTCTCATGGTTGCTATCTAAGCGCAGCTCAAAGTCCTCGGCTAAATATGCAGCTCGTTTTGGGGCAGCAGTGAATAAAGAGACTGTAGAGTTCTTTCGAATTTCAGAGTTGGAGCCTGGTATTTTTGCTGCTTATGACCGCAGGGCCACGGGTGAGCTGAGATTGACGTTGCATGGCCACGGTAATGTTGGATATATCGTCAATGATGCAGGGCAAGGGCTAACCGCTTCTTATTTGGCTCGGCTTGTTAAGAAAAAGGGATATAACGAACATACGACATCCAGAATTTGGTCATGTTATTCGGGCGCGGGGGATGCCGGATCTTTAGCTCAGGCTTATGCGGATATTACTCAGCAGAGTGTTAAAGGCATGGAAGTGAAGTTGGCGGCAACATTTGGACCTAAACAAATAATGGAGGCTTTCCATAGCAAAGAGATAATTTTGAATATTCGTGACAGAGTCAGAGTAGAAAAAAAATATACTGCTCTGAAAAGTGCAGAACAGTTTGAAAGTAACGAGAGTGCATTTCCAGGGTATCGGAGCCGAGTGTTTACTCCCTCGGTAAGATGAAGACTTGATTTTACTGTCGGGTGGGCGACGTCTAGCGCTTTCTGTTTAGCGCGCTTTTTAAGCGCACCGCGCCCCCTTTCAGCGCACATCCCCACCTGCACCTTTGGTGACACGGTGCGTTCCTACGTGTTTCCCACAAGTGCTACCGATTTGCTCAACACGGCTCTGCGCCCTGCGCTACGTCTGTTTAGACGGTGTTTAGAGCCGTGTTCGGCACCTCCCTCCTAGACGCATTGCGACGTCGTTTTCAGATTTTATTGAATACCTATTCAAGTTTAGGCGCGGCATTTGCATTGTCATGGCAAAGCCCCCGTAAACGGTGGGTCATAACAAGAGCCTGCGCCTGGGGCCATCACCCGCTTTGTGTGAGGAGATACCGCATGACGTCGTTCAACTCCGGGGCCCAACCCCAGAACCGTACGCCTCAATCCATCGGCTTTCTGCTGCTGGACAATTTCACACTTATTTCTTTGGCGTCTGCGATTGAGCCCCTGCGCATGGCCAATCAGTTGTCGGGCCGCGAGTTGTATCGCTGGAGCACCTTAAGCGCTGACGGTAGCCAGGTGTGGGCCAGCGATGGTTTGCAAATTACCCCCGACGCCAGCATGCACAAGGCGCCGGCGCTGGACATGGTGATTGTGTGCGGCGGTATCGGCATTCAACGCACTGTGACCCGCGAACACGTGTCATGGCTGCAAAGCCAGGCGCGCCAATCGCGCCGTTTGGGTGCGGTGTGCACCGGCAGTTGGGCGCTGGCGTATGCCGGGCTGCTGGACGGTTTTGATTGCAGCGTGCATTGGGAATGTCTGGCCTCGATGCAGGAAGCCTTCCCGCGGGTGTCCATGAGCACCCGTTTGTTTACCCTGGATCGCAGCCGCTCTACCAGCTCGGGTGGCACGGCGCCGATGGACATGATGCTGCATTTAATCAGCCGTGATCATGGCCGCGAATTGTCGGCCGCCATTTCGGAAATGTTTGTGTACGAGCGCATTCGTAACGAACAGGACCACCAGCGCGTGCCGCTCAAGCACATGCTGGGCACCAACCAGCCGAAGTTGCAGGAAATCGTTGCGCTGATGGAAGCCAACCTTGAGGAGCCCATCGACCTCGATGAGCTGGCGGTGTACGTGACCGTGTCGCGTCGCCAGCTGGAGCGGCTGTTCCAGAAGTACTTGCACTGCTCGCCGTCGCGCTACTACCTCAAGCTGCGCCTGGTGCGTGCGCGCCAGTTGCTCAAACAAACGCCGATGTCGATTATCGAAGTGGCGGCGGTGTGCGGGTTTGTCTCGACGCCGCATTTCTCCAAGTGTTACCGCGAGTACTTTGGCATCCCGCCGCGTGATGAGCGCGTGGGCTCCAATACTGCGCAGCAAACCACCTTGGTGCCGATCCCGCAGTCCCTGCTGCTGAGCCCGCTGGCCGGGCCGATGGCGTCGCTGCATCAGGCGCGGCACGAGTCGACGTTTGCCAGTGTGAGGGTGTAGTCAAAGCCTCTGTAGGAGCGAGCTTGCCTCGCGATCTTTTAACGGTTCAAAAGATCGCGAGGCAAGCTCGCTCCTACAGGGGGTTACGCTCACCCCCGGCTTTGCTTGTATTGCACCAGCCCCGGCAGCAATTGCTGGTCGATGGCCTGGCGCACGGCGGGCAAGATGGTTGCGCTGCCGGTGTAGAGCTTTTCTACCAGGCCCTTAAGTTCGCGCGCGTTGGTCTCGTTCAGGCCGCACACCACCGCCGAGCAGGCTTGCTCGGCGTTACCCGACACGTCAAAGCCCAGCGAGCGCAGTTGGCCCAGCAGGTCCTGCTCATCAATCAAGTCTGCGTGCATCATGCTTTTTATCCTTTCACAGAGAGGCGATCGAAGCTTGATTCTGGTAGGGCTTCAACGAACGGGCAAGCGAGGTTTGGCGCGATGTCTGGTATGCCTAAGAACAGGTCGTTTTTGGCTAAGTGTCAAGGCGCGGGGCCGGGCAGACTGGGCTCAGTAACACTGCCTGAGGTTTGGTCACCGTCACGGCACTTACACCCTTGGCCCCGGCACTGTAACGGCAGTTTCGGGGCTTTTTTGTGCCGGGCGTTCAGCCCTTGAGCAGTGCTGCGCAGGCGGTTTTGTAGGCGTCGTGCTGGTATTTGTTAAGCGAGGCTGGCAGCTCATACGCGTGCTTTTTAAAATGCGCGTTAAGGGTTTGCGGCGACAGTAACTGCACCTCGCAACCCTCCAGCAATTGCAGGATGCCTTCGATTTTGAAGGTGGTGGGGCCACCGGCAAACTCGCCTTTTTTGCTGCGCTTTTTGATCGCGATGCGGGTGATGGCGTTGGCCTTCACACAGTCGGCCAGTTGGGCGGCGAAGGCTTTGACGCTGGCGGCGTTTTCATCGTCGTCCAGGGCAATTTTTTTGGTGCTGATGGCCACGTGCTCAAGGCCGCCAGCGCCCTGGGTGGCCAGGGCAAAAATGGCTTCACTGCCTTTGATTTCAATCCCGCAAATAGTCATACGCGCCTCATGGGTCATTCCTGACCAATCGATTCCAGAAACTCCGAGCGGTCATCGCTGACTGCCGCAATGCAGTCGTTTTGGGCAATGTTGAACGCCTCGGTGCCGGCTTTGGCCGGGAACACCACAATCGCGCAATCGGCATCGCGCTGGTGCACCCACAGGGTCTGCGCGGTTTTGATTTTGCTGGTGATGTTGTTGAGCTGCGTCGCATTGGCGCCGTACAGCGCGTTGATGCGCGCTTGCAGGGCCTCAAAGTTTTCAGCCAACAACTGTTCGGCGGTATTGCGGCTAAACACCGAGCACGCCAGCGTTTGCTGGTCGTTTTCGACGGCATCACACGGGTTGTGGTCGGCATCATCGGCTGCAGCTGCGCCACTGGTGATCAACGCCAAGGCCAGGAGAATCGATTTCATTGCGGCTTCCTAATCCATAGTTGAGGCGGATTCTGGCTTAAGCGCCGCGCAAAAGACAGTCACCGGCGCATCGGCTGGCGTTGTGGTCGCTAGCGCTTTGTCGCGCATTGACGCTTTCGGCAATCGCGTTGTCGCTTTTGCACCCGGCTGTTTTTACCCCCAAGCCTATGCTGGCCCCAAAGCGCCGGCAGACGATTCGGCGCAGCAAACGCCTATAAGGGGACGCCTGATGAGCCCAGCCGAGTTGCACGCAGACAGCATCGTTATCGACGGGCTGATCATTGCCAAATGGAACCGCGAGTTGTTTGAAGACATGCGCAAAGGCGGGCTCACGGCCGCCAACTGCACGGTGTCGGTGTGGGAGGGCTTTCAGGCCACGATCAATAACATTGTTGCCAGCCAAACCCTTATTCGCGAAAACAGCGACCTGGTGATCCCGGTCAAAACCACGGCCGACATCCGCCGCGCCAAGTCCATGGGCAAAACCGGGATCATTTTCGGCTTCCAGAATGCCCATGCGTTTGAAGACCAACTGGGCTACATCGAGATCTTCAAACAGCTCGGCGTGGGCGTGGTGCAGATGTGCTACAACACGCAAAACCTGGTGGGCACCGGCTGCTATGAACGCGATGGCGGGCTGTCGGGTTTCGGCCGCGAAGTGGTCGCTGAAATGAACCGCGTGGGCATCATGTGCGACCTGTCGCACGTGGGCTCCAAAACCAGCGAAGAGGTCATCCTCGAATCGAAAAAACCGGTCTGCTACTCGCACTGTTTGCCGTCCGGGCTCAAAGAACACCCGCGCAATAAATCCGACGCTGAACTCAAGTTTATTGCCGACCACGGCGGCTTTGTCGGCGTGACCATGTTCGCGCCGTTTTTGGCCAAGGGCATTGAGTCGACCGTCGACGACTACGCCGAAGCCATCGAATACACCATGAACATCGTGGGCGAAGACGCCATCGGCATCGGCACCGACTTCACCCAGGGCCACGGCCAGGATTTCTTCGAAATGCTGACCCACGACAAAGGCTATGCGCGGCGTCTGACCAGCTTCGGCAAGATCATCAACCCGCTGGGTATCCGCACCGTGGGCGAGTTCCCCAACCTCACCGAAACCCTGCTCAAGCGCGGCCACAGCGAACGCGTGGTGCGCAAGATCATGGGTGAAAACTGGGTCAACGTCCTCAAAGACGTCTGGGGCGAGTGACGCATCTCATCCTGTAGTCGCTGCCGCAGGCTGCGATGGGTTGCGCAGCGACCCTAAGATTTTGAAGGTCCTTCGGCCCTTATCGCAGCCTTCGGCAGCGACTACAGGGATCCAGGCTAATGCATCGAATTTTGGAGTTTTATTCCATGGCTAAAATCGCCCCGCAATTACCCATCGAAGTCGACAGCGAGACCGGCGTCTGGACCTCTGACGCGCTGCCGATGCTCTACGTGCCACGGCACTTTTTCGTCAACAACCACATGGGCATCGAAGAGGTGCTGGGCGCTGACGCCTACGCCGAGATCCTCTACAAGGCGGGCTACAAATCGGCCTGGCACTGGTGTGAAAAAGAAGCCGAATGCCATGGCCTGGAAGGCGTGGCGGTGTTCGAGCATTACATGAAGCGCCTGTCGCAACGCGGCTGGGGTCTGTTCACGATTGAGGACATCGACCTGGACAAAGGCACCGCCACCATCAAGCTCGAACACTCCTGTTTCGTGTACGTGTACGGCAAAGTCGGGCGCAAGGTCGACTACATGTTCACCGGCTGGTTTGCCGGGGCCATGGACCAGATTCTGCAAGCGCGCGGCAGCCAGATTCGCACCGTGGCCGAACAGGTCTACAGCGGATCTGAAGAAGGCCACGACCACGGTCTGTTTATCGTCAAGCCGCTGTAAGTCGAGGATCGGGATATGGCGTTCGAAGCAATGTTTGAGCCGATTCAAATCGGCAAACTGACCATTCGCAACCGCGTGCTGAGCACCGCACACGCCGAGGTGTATGCCACGGACGGCGGCATGACCACGGCGCGCTACGTGCAGTACTACGAAGAAAAAGCCAAGGGCGGCATCGGCCTGGCGATTTGTGGCGGCTCGTCCGTGGTGGCCATCGACAGCCCGCAGGAGTGGTGGAGTTCGGTCAACCTGAGCACCGACCGCATCATCCCGCATTTCCAAAACCTGGCCGACGCCATGCACAAGCACGGCGCCAAAATCATGATCCAGATTACCCACATGGGCCGTCGCTCGCGCTGGGACGGCTTTAACTGGCCCACCTTGATGTCGCCGTCCGGCGTGCGTGAGCCGGTGCACCGTGCCACCTGCAAAACCATCGAGCCGGAAGAGATCTGGCGCATCATCGGCAACTACGCCAGCGCGGCGGGTCGGGCCAAAAAAGGCGGGCTCGATGGCGTGGAACTGTCGGCGGTGCACCAGCACATGATCGATCAGTTCTGGAGCCCACGGGTGAACAAGCGCACCGATGAATGGGGCGGCAGTTTTGAAAACCGCATGCGCTTCGGGCTGGAAGTGCTCAAGGCCGTGCGTGCCGAAGTGGGTCCGGATTTCTGCGTGGGCATCCGCCTGTGCGGCGACGAGTTCCACCCCGATGGCTTGAGCCACGAGGACATGAAACAAATCGCCAAGTACTACGACGACACCGGCATGCTCGACTTTATCGGCGTGGTCGGCTCGGGCTGTGACACCCACAACACCCTGGCCAACGTGATCCCTAACATGAGCTTCCCGCCGGAGCCGTTTTTGCACTTGGCGGCGGGCATCAAGGAAGTGGTCAAGGCGCCGGTGCTGCATGCGCAAAACATCAAAGACCCCAACCAGGCCACACGGATTCTGGAGGGGGGCTACGTCGACATGGTGGGCATGACCCGTGCCCACATTGCCGACCCGCACCTGATCGCCAAAATCAAAATGGGCCAGGTCGACCAGATCAAACAATGCGTGGGCGCCAACTATTGCATCGACCGCCAGTACCAAGGGCTGGACGTGCTGTGCATTCAGAACGCTGCCACCTCCCGTGAATACATGGGCGTACCGCACATCATCCAGAAAACCACCGGGCCCAAGCGCAAAGTGGTGGTGGTCGGCGCAGGTCCGGCCGGGATGGAAGCCGCCCGCG